>NZ_PREY01000029.1:0-98952 GCF_002959955.1 Burkholderia sp. BE12
CTTCGCGAATCTTGACCCGCAGTGCGTCGAAAAACACGACCGGATACATCGGCTCGAGCGGTCGGGCCTGCCAGGCCGTCACTTCGGCCATGACCTCGTCGGTCACGGAGCTGATGAAGTCGGGCGAAACCTCGGTACCGTACTGTTCTATCAGAAAGCCCTGGATCTCGCGTACGGTCATGCCTCGGGCATACATGGCGACGATCTTGTCGTCGAAGCCGGTGAAGCGCCGTTCGTGCTTGGGAATCAGGACGGGTTCGAAGCTGCCGTCGCGGTCACGCGGCACCTCGATGCGGATCGGACCGTCTTCGGTCAGAACCGTCTTGGCGCCTTTGCCGTTGCGCTGATTCGTAGCGTTGGCCGGCTTGGCAGCTCCGAGAGGGTAGCCGAGATGATGGTTCATCTCGCCGCCCAACGCACGCTCGATCAGCGCTTTCTTGAGCGCCAGCGTCGCGGCATTGATGGCTTCAGCCGTCATCGGACCGTTGCCGAACTGTTCAAGCAGCTCGGCCGAAATCGCCGGCAGAACTGCCGGCTGGGCTTTCGGTTTGCGAGGCATACACTCTCCTTGGGAGCATGTTATGCCTTAAACACAAAATTCCTGACAGGCCCCTATTCGGCTACCGCATTGCCTGTCTCAGCGATATGCTGGAGCACGGTTCTTTGGTCTGCATACCACCTTGCCAAACATTCGCGGTCGTGACAGGCTTTCTCGCGGTAGTTCCACTGCTCCAGCGTTCGCTCCTTGAAAGCCACCGGGTCCGTGACAGCCGCCTTTGCTTTGGTATACATGGCAGCCAGCTCGACGTCAGCCGCAGCCAGCTGGGCATCAGTGCAAATGAGGTGTTCAGCATCCGAATGCGCCTTGCTGCAATCGAAGCTTGTCCGCAGGGTCGATTGCGCCGGAGCGAGTGCAGCTGTGTCTGAAGCCGCTTCGGTCTCCGTCGAGTGCACCCATTCGGCGAGCGGAGTTGAATCCAGCGGCAGGTCCTTCCATGTCACCCTTTTGATGATGGCCTTACCGGATGCGGGGTCGACAGTTTCCCGAAACGCAAAATCGCCCTTACCCGTAGACGCATCAATTGCAAACGCGGCGGCATCCGAACCACAAGCACCTGCCTTACATCCTTGCCCTACTAGAAAGCCGTCTCGCAACTCGATGCCTCTGGAATTCGCGACCGCGAGCCGGTCAACGAATCGCTTCCAGTCTGCCTTGGAAGCATGGTTGAAGGTCGCGCGAAACCGCTTGTCGGTAACCACGTCGACCGGCAGCTTTCCGACCATCCAACTGAAGTCGAGTTGCTTTCCGTCCCCCTGTGCAATGCCGGCGGCCACGCTCGACGTCGATGCGACAGATTTCTCGGCACCTTGCGTCGCTGTCGCAGGCTGATAAGCATTCGGTGTTCGATACGACCACGCAACTGCAGAAACGGCTACAAGCAGAACGCCGAAGCCGATTGCCTTGACATGCGTGTTGTCCCGGACCTCACCAAGTGCCGGGCGCCCGGACACCTCGACAGCCAACAACGCGTCGAACCGCTCGTTGGCATCCGCAATCGTGTTTGCAGCAGCAGTTTTTTTCTTGCTGAACGATACGAAGCTGAAGCCCCCAAATGCAAGCGCGACCAGGAGCAGAATTAGGCCGGCGACAGTGCCACCCATGAACAGGAGAAATGCTGCTATGAGTCCCACAACCAACGGGGCCATTAACGTGGGGGCCACCGGCCACGAGCGCACCACGCTTGCAAGGGTGGCGGCTTCGTTCGCCAGTTGTCCTCTATCGCCGAGGTTTTCTGAACACTTGCGCTCGACTTCATAGACCGCGAGCATCGCCTTCTCTTTCTCGGCGAGCGATATCGAGCCGATGTCGACAGCCAACTTAATTGCCTTGGTCGTAGCTTCAAACTCAAGAGCGAGCGTCTCGACGAATCCTTGATGCTCCTCAAGCGTTACTGCATCCGTCAAATCCTCCCGTCGAACGTAGACGCCGTGCGACATGAAGTACAGCAACAGCGCATTCGCCGTGCGCTCCTGCACCTGGGCCACGAAGTCTCGAGCTGCCTGCTCCCGCTTCGAGAGACGTTCCGTGCTCGCGGAATCGATGCGACCACTTCCGACAACCACGGAGCGTACCGGATTCGATGTACGTGTTGCGCGGGTGTTCTGGGTAAAGCGAATACCTGTGCCAGGAATACTAGCGGTCACACGGCCGCGCGAATTGTAGGTAAATCCTTTGCCACCAATCGACGTACTGACACCGCTCTTGCTCACGTTCAGACGAACGCCAGGCGCTATCTTTATGCTCTTCCTGAAACCCCAGCCCATTTTTAGCCCCGTATTGTCTCAATTCGTTTGGTCAGCTGGAGCTACCCATCAAGCCCCGCTTGTACAGACGAGCGCGTTAGTGGGCCTCCAGTGAAGTCCCACCCACGACGTTCGACCCGACTCTCTCCACGCGAGCCTTACTCACTGCAGAGACCTTGCTCGGACCAATCGCGTGCCATCGCGATAACACCCGACTCGTACCATGACCTGCCTACGGCATTTCTATAGCAAGCGTCTTGAGCTCGTCTAGCGAGATTCGTCAACAGAGCGTGCGGTGCCGTCGGCGGCCCGTCTGAACTAAACGTTATTCACGTCGCCATGCTTGCTCCAAACGCTCCCTGCTCGCACCGCGCAGTCGAAGGAGGCCCAACTCTCGACTCATGGCGTTGAGCCCTGACTCCTCGTCATGCCCCCCGGCTTGCAGTTTCGTCGCAAGCGTTCTCAGCTCTGCGATTGAAACCTCATCTACCGGTCGTGTAGCTCCGGGCAGCGGACTTCTAAACGCTAAAGATGCCTTATCACCGACAGTCTTAGGCCAGATAAACAGGCCAACATCTTCAGTCTCTGCATCAAAGTGCTTCGACGCGAGGTCGACCACGCGATTCAGAATGCGAGAGCCGGTTCGGGACCATCCATGCGCGCGAGCAATACGTCTTGCCAGAACCTCATCGCGCACGGGTCCCTCGACGTTGACGACTGCTGTAATCATCGCGAGCAGACGCTCGTCGTAAGAGCGAGCGAAGAACAGCTCCGGGTCACGCTCGTGGTCGGAAATCGTCAAGTCAACTTCAACGAATATCGCCTCCTCGCGCTCAACGGAAATCGGCGTTGACGCGGCGCGAGCGTACATGACCGGCGCTTCATCTTCGGAGACTGCACCCTTCGATACCATCTTCGGCACAACATCTTCTACTGCATTTGCGTTGCTGAATCCGCTGCCCGAACCTGATTTTGCGGCGGCGAGAACGTCTTCTGCGATTGCTGCAGCGCTCTGCATTTCCGCTGCCTCTGCTTCTCGTCTGACCGCAAGCAAAGCTCGCAGTTGACTATCCACTTTCTCGAGGGTGCCCGGCATGTCAACCCACCAGTCTGTCGACCAGATTCGGACGATTTCCCAACCAAGTCCTCTCAGCACCTGCTCGCGCAGCTTATCGCGGTCACGAGCCGTCGCTGAGCGATGGTAGGTCGCGCCATCACATTCAACGCCTGCCAGATAGCGGCCAGGAGCATCGGGGTCCACCACGCCAAGGTCAATACGAAACGCCGACACGCCCACCTGAGGATGAACCGTCCAGCCCCTCTCCGCCAGTGCCACACACACTGCCTTCTCAAACGGGCTATCGAAGTCACCAATGCTGCCGGCAACGGCTTCACCCAAAGCGCGAGCTCCCCGCTCGGCAAACTCGAGGAAGTGCTTCAGGTCTCGAACACCCAGCGCCTGCGTTCGGGACAGGTCCATTTTCTCCGGCTTGAAGCTGCCAAACACACGCAGTTCCTGGCGGGCACGCGTGATAGCAACATTGAGGCGCCGCTCCCCACCTTGCTGGTTCATCGGACCGAAGTTCATTAGCATCGTGCCATCAATGCCAGGGCCGTAGGTAATCGAGAAGTACATAACGTCCCGCTCGTCACCTTGAACGCTTTCCAAATTCTTGACGAACACCGGCTCAAGCGCTGACTCGGCAAAGTGCGGCTCGATTGACGGGTCCTTGCGACGCTCCTCGTCAAGGAGGTCTTCAATCAGGCGCTGCTGCTCGGTATTAAACGTGACGACACCGACCGTCATCCTACTGTCGATGAATCCCGGGGATTTCAGTCTGCCGACCAAGTCGACCACAAGCGCCTTCGCCTCTGGTTTGTTGGTACGGGCTCCACCGCGCTCGTACTGGCCTTCGGTCACGAGATGGAAACTGACAGCCCTGTCGATGGTGACAGGACTCGGGAATGTAACCAGGTCGCCGCTGTAGTACCGGTAGTTCGAGAAGGCAATGAGGCTCTCGTGCCGGCTGCGGTAGTGCCACGACAGTTTCATCGTCGGCAGGTTCGCTCCGATACATTCTTCCAGAATGCTCTCGAGCTCCGCCTCGACATCCGTATCGTCGACATCGGATTCCGCACGGTCGAAGAAGCTGGTCGGCGGGAGCTGCTTCGGGTCACCGACCATGATGACTTGCCGCGCCCGCGCCATCGCACCAATCGCATCCCAGACCGGAATCTGAGAAGCTTCGTCGAAGACCACGACATCAAAGTCAGAGGTCTCAGCCGGTAGATACTGGGCAATCGACAGCGGGCTCATGAGCAGACAAGGAGTCAACCTGAGAATTGCACCAGAAGCCTTCGACATAAGTTCGCGCAACGGAAGATGTCGCGTCTTCTTCTGCATCTCATAACGCAGGAGCCCCCACTCGGAGCCCAGTGCGACCCTCGCCGGCGAAGGAAGACCGGACGAAAGTTGCGCTCTGACCCAGGCCCGAGTCAGAGCGACGAACTGCTCATCAAGCTCGCGAAAATCCTGGATGCGTTTTTCGTGCTCAGCGGACACAAAGTTACGCAGAACCTCGTCGCCATCCACGACAGCATTCAACCACCAGCGGCAGTAGTTGGTCTCAAAGACCGCCTTCACCTGCCCACGCTGAATATTGCCGTCTTCGATACCTGAAACCAATGGGGCCAATCCCAGCGAAAGCGCATGCTGACGGACTTTCCGCCAAGCGCACCAGAGCTTCAGCCGATTAGCATTCTGCACCACCTGCCTAGCGCGTTCCGCTACTTGCCCGGGGAGAAGCGAATGCAGAGTCGCGTGTTCCGAAGATACCAGCCCGCTGGCAGTCGCAAATTGAGCGACAACTTCATTAAACAACTGCAGCGCTTCGGCATAGGTGCGCCTCGTACCAGCAACGATGCCTGACGGCTCAAGCAGAATATTGCTGTCGCCAAGCAGAAGGGCGACCGGGGCTTTGACCGCTGCAAGCAGTTCAGGTGTATTCGCGAGGTTTGCAAGTGCGGCCGAGAGAGACTCGAAAAACTTGAGGGCCGGCTCAATGCCATCAATCTTGGTTTGTAGACCGCTCCACAGACCGGACGTCTTGCCTGACAGGTCTGCGAACTCCTGAATTCTGGCATGCAACGAAACCAACTCGCGCATGTTTCGTATGTCGGTAGCCGCGGTTGGGCCAGCGCGTCCAGACTCGATTACCGTATATCCGTCATCCACCCAGTGGGTTTCTGCTCTTGCAGCAGAGAGCGCTCCTTGAAAAGGCACATATGCCTTCGCGACTACAACATCAGTTTTGTAACCGGCCCAGACATTGCCCGTCTCGATTTCCAGATGAGCGAGACTCGCAATAACCTGCTCGATTTTCCGCAGCTCACGCATCCGCTGCAGGTCATCTTGAGCAGCATCGCCGCATTGCCCTCGGCTGACTGGGTCAAGGCCCACGTCATCCCAGTTCGAGCGTTCACGAGCACGCTCGAGGGCCGTCTGGAATGACAGGAGTGCACAAACTACATCAAGGTCTGTTTTGAGCCCCGTCCATACGCTCGAAGTGAGCGAGAACAGGTCACCGTATTCCTTGATTTCGTTATTGAGGGCGTCAATTCGCGCAAGACACTCGATATCACCGTCGATGTTCGGTTCGCCACCGTTTCCGCCGGCCAGCTCCCTGAGCTTCTTCGTCAAGGACCGTTTGCGCATCATGCTCATCGGCCAGCCCGAGTCCTTGAGCTCACGCAGGTCAGACTGCAACTCAGCAATTGTCCTTGTCTGGATGCCCTCCTTGTATGGAATCGAAAGCTGGCCGAGAACGTCAAGTCGGGTGCGCAGCAGTTCGATACCTTTGGCGAGGCGAGCGCGCAGTGTTTCGCTCCAAGGCACGGAAAGAGCTGCATGCAATTCCGAATCGCGTTGCAAATGGCTAATGCCTACTCGCAGGTCCTCGAGTGTCTGATTCGAGCAAGGCGTCGACAGCGTGCCGAGCAATTCCCGGTACCGCTGCAACATTGGTGTTGCCTGGCGCAATCCATCCGCAATAGACTTTGCATCCGGACGTAGTGCAAAACGCCAGTCGTAACCAGACGCGGACGGCAGAACAGCGGCGAGCATCCGCATACCATCGCGTACTTGGGGGTCCAACGGCAGGTCCGGCAGCCCTATAGCCTGGCGCAGGTCAGCCGCTGCTTTCTCGAAGCGCACCGCAACGTCTGGTACCGCGCGGGCAGCGTCGTCGAGCGCGGCCGCCCAGAGAGGCGACCACTCGGTCTGAGCCACATGTGCCAGCGGGGTTGACGTCAACTTCTCTTCACCGAATGCCTTGGCATTGACATCGAGCAGTTCGGCGGTTTCGCGAAGGCCCCGCATCGCTTCCATGTCATGCGCCTGGGTAGACGACCACGTCAGCCGGAACACTGGCAGGTCATGACCGCCGACGACTCGACCGATTGCCTCATAGACGCTCAGGCCATTCGAGTGCCGAAGATGAAGTCGTTCAACATATCCATTCAGCTGGGACCTCAGTCCTTCAAGTCGGACCGCTTCTGCGTGCCATTGTTCAGGCGCGAGGACGGCGGAGGCATCCCATGACGTTTTCAACTGCTCAAGAACATCAGTCTTACGCGCCTTGCTGGAGTGAAGCTCGAGACAGAAATTTCCAAGACCGACGTCCGCGAGGCGCCGGTAGACGACATCCAGCGCGGCCATCTTCTCGGAAACGAACAGAACGCGCTTGCGCTCGGCGAGGCACTGCGCAATGAGATTTGCAATCGTCTGGCTCTTTCCGGTGCCCGGTGGTCCAATCAGAACAAAATCCTTGCCTTTGCTGCCTGCGACCACGGCGGAAAGCTGCGACGAGTCTGCTGGTAGAGGGCAGAACGTCTCCTTCACAGGCAGCTCGACGTCCAGCCGCCTGACATCAGGGAACTCCACCGTACTTTGATACGAATCGCGCGGAGTGTCGATGAGGTGACGAACTACCGCGTTCTGTTTGAGCTGCTCGGTACGTTCAGTGAGGTCCCGCCACATCAAGTATTTGGCAAACGAGAAAGAGGCCAGAACAACTTCTTCCACGACCTCCCAGCCCTTGATGTCCTTAATGGCATGGGACACCGTTTTCCAGATTCCTGCAACATCGAGGCCTGAATCATCCTTGGGCAGCTCGACATCGTTCACACCGAGTTCGAGCTCGAAGTCCTGACGCAGCATTTCAATGAGCGTCGGATTGAATCGGGCCTCTTCGTCGTAAAGCTTCAGACTGAAGCCAGAGCGCGCACTGCGACGCTCGAGAGTGACAGGTACGAGGATGAGAGGTGCACGATATTTCTTGTCTTCTTTGTCGTCGCGCGTCCACGATAGGAAGCCGAGCGCGAGGTACAGTGTATTCGAACCACCCTCCTGCAAGGTGGTCCGGGAATTCCGGAACAATTCAGTCAGGCGCGAATCCATCTCGTCCTGCGGCAACCCGATAAACACTTCCTTGCGCGTCAACGCGTCGAGAGCGTGCTGGCGGCGAATGTGTTCGCGCTCGCGCGCCTCATGGATAGCCTGGCTGCGTGGGTCCGAACCGTCCATGAGGTCCGGACGGGTCAGCAGCTTTAGCGCATGTCCCTCCGCCAGAACATCCTCAAGCAGTCCTGGCTCAGGCGCATCGAGCTTCAGGGACTTCTTTCCCGACTTGAAGCTCAGCAGATTGTTCCTGAGTGACAGGTCGAGGAGCCTTCGCTGCCAGCGTGTAAGACGGTCCTCCGGCCGCTCCTGCCCGTCGTCTGAATGCGCGTCGTCGAGCTCCTCCAAAAACTCAGGGGCATCCTCCCACCGCGGAGTCAGGTCCTCGGTCATCTCGGTGCCAGCTGTGCCACGAACTACAGCGTGTTCGCTAGCAAGCGGTTTGATGCGCTGCCGGCGTGCGCGTCGAATATCAATTGCCAGCTCGAACTTCGGCTCTTCGTCTTCGGAGATGTGTTCCTCACCTTTGGCCGTTGTGAAACTGAAAATCGGCAGAGGCCTCTGTGCAAGGAGGGTCGACTCGAACAGGACCATCTCTTTGAGCTTCACCCGCTTCCGCAGAGCAGTGATGTCGTCAATGACAGTGGTCGAGAACTCTTCGGGCTTCAGCCAGACGCCGGGAAAAGCGTGCCCCTGCTGGAAGACGAGAACTGGATTCAGGCCCGCCTGCTCCAGTGCCGCGCAGACGAACAAAGCCAGGTCGAGACAGGTAGCGAGTCCAGATTCCGCAATCTGGCTGGGCCCGCGCACTTTCTGTCCTTCCCGCTCGAAGCTCGCGGGAGGTACGGCATAGTCGAGTCCCATCGCTCCAATTGCATTCCAGATAGCAGAAGCGAGTTCCCATGCGCGCTTTGCACCTTCCTGGTAGCCATTGATGCCGCCGGGCTTCCCCGCTTTGCGTAGCATCTCCGCAGCCTGCTTGAGCACACGTTCGACTGCCTGCTCGTTCGGCTGAACAAAGGCCGCAATCATGTCCGGCAACGACGACAGGCCGCCCCACTGATTCCTTGGAAGAAGCTCGACTGTCTGCTCGGAAACTGCAACCTCGGCTGACTCTCGGTTTGGCGCAGTGAGGGTGAGCGTGACCACCGACTTTTCCGACTCAGTCAGGCGGCCAAGCAGCGGACCGTCGAGAGACAAATCAAGGTCCGTGATACGCAGGGTCTGCCCCGCCGCCAGATGGTCTAGGTGCCAAGTCTTGGGCTTGAGGAATGGTGGGTCAGAAATCGCGGTGAGCTTCAAGTCCCGGAATGCGTCTTCCGTTTCGTTAACTATGGAAAGCTCCCGAACCACGGGCACCGCGTTCTGAAAGTCCGCCAGATTGACCCGTCCAGCGACGGTCGCCTGAATCTGGACGCAATAACGCTTTGCCGATTCATCCGTCGGCTCGACAACCCCGGTATCCATCAATGGCCTCCAACTACAACTAGCTATTCGTCTAGACGTGTTGCCACGAACGCTTACTTCCTCCGGAAACATCCGTGCCAACCGTACTTTCTAATCCCCGTTCAAGCGGTACAGAAGCTTCCACTTGGCGAACCCACCAGCGCGTCGAACAACAGTCAGACCTCGGATGCGAACGGCAGTGGGGAAATTAGGATACCAGCGGCAAGATGTATTACAAGGACAATAAATGTCACCAGAATACTGAAAGCAATAAAATCGGTACTGGGCTTATCTGATGGCTGCGCGGAGCGGTGTTAGTCTGGCCGCCTTACCTGGTCCCTGACCTTGTTCGTGTTTCTCCGGAGCAGGCAACTATTACTAGGGATATTTGGCTATTGACTCATCACAACGTACGACGGTCGCCAGTCCTGCGCGCAGCGATGGAATTCCTCCACGAGCATGTAATACACACCGCCATCTAGGTTACAAAACGTTGCAGCATCAACTGAAGGTGAGGGCCTCTTGATTCCATTTTGCTTTACTGGTGCAACCGCATCTTGTCGACAGATGATGAAGAAACGGCCGCAATAAAAATCCTCGCGCCTAAGGCTCAGGCCTGAGCATTCCGTTGGGTCTGGGCCCCGGATGGTAAGGCTGAGCCATCCTCGCCGAAGGCAAGGCCATCAACCTGCGTGAGATCAACGCTCGTATACCCAAGAAGGTCCTGGGTAGCATCCGAGGCGCCATCGACATGCTTCAGGAGGTCAAGGAGACGCTCGACGTGCGCTACGCGACTTCGGGTACCCCAGCAACGCAAAAGCCGGCCACACGGGCCGGCTTTTTTACGTCCATTCGCGGCAGAACAACGCGAACAGAACGTTCGACGCTACCACCGATTCCCGATAAAACAAAATGCGTCCCATCGGTAAATAAAGCATCTCGTGTCCAGGTGGCCACTTTATGCTTAACGGCACAGCTTCCCCGGACAACCGTGGAAGCGAATCTGGTGGGCCCCCCGGGAGTCGAACCCGGCACCAACGAATTATGAGTTCGCTGCTCTAACCAAGCATGAGCTAGGGGCCCAGACGAGAAGCAAAGCGTGCTACACGCTGCCCCGGCAACGAGGCCGGGCCGGCATTGTAACAACAAAGACGACGGAGGGAACGAACGCCGCCGGCATCATGCGGATACCGGCGGCGTTCGTGGCACAGACGCTGGAAATCAGTTCCCTTCGAGGAACGACTTCAGCTTGTCGGAACGGCTCGGGTGACGCAGCTTGCGCAGCGCCTTGGCCTCGATCTGACGGATCCGCTCGCGCGTGACGTCGAACTGCTTGCCGACTTCCTCGAGCGTGTGATCGGTGCTCATCTCGATACCGAAACGCATCCGCAGCACCTTCGCCTCGCGCGGCGTCAGCGAATCGAGCACGTCCTTCACGACGTCGCGCATGCTGGCATGCAGCGCGGCATCCGCCGGCGCGACCGTGTTGGTGTCCTCGATGAAGTCGCCGAGATGGGAATCGTCGTCGTCGCCGATCGGCGTTTCCATCGAGATCGGCTCCTTCGCGATCTTCATGATCTTGCGGATCTTGTCTTCCGGCATCTCCATCTTCTCGGCGAGCGTGGCCGGATCCGGCTCGAGACCGGTTTCCTGCAGGATCTGCCGCGAGATGCGGTTCATCTTGTTGATCGTCTCGATCATGTGAACCGGAATACGGATCGTGCGCGCCTGGTCGGCGATCGAGCGCGTGATGGCCTGACGGATCCACCACGTCGCATAGGTCGAGAACTTGTAGCCGCGACGGTATTCGAACTTGTCCACCGCCTTCATCAGGCCGATGTTGCCTTCCTGGATCAGGTCGAGGAACTGCAGGCCGCGGTTCGTGTACTTCTTCGCGATCGAGATCACGAGACGCAGGTTGGCCTCGGTCATTTCGCGCTTCGCCTGACGTGCCTTCAGTTCGCCGGCCGCCATCTGGCGGTTGGTTTCCTTCAGGTCCTTCAGCGGCAGCACGACGCGCGCCTGCAGGTCGAGCAGTCGCTGCTGCTGTTCGCGGATCGCCGGGACGTTACGCGACAGCACCGCGCTGTACGAATGGCCTTCCGCGGTGATCTTCTCGGCCCAGTCGAGATCCGTCTCGCTGCCGGGGAAGCGCGCGATGAATTCCGAGCGCGGCATGCCGCACTTGTCGACGACGATGTGCAGGATCTGACGCTCGACCTGGCGCACTTCGTCCACCTGCGCACGCAGCGTGTCGCACAGGCGTTCGACGGTACGCGCGGTGAAGCGGATCGTCATCAGCTCGCTCTGGATCGTTTCCTGCGCCTTCAGGTAAGCCTTCGACTTGTAGCCTTCCTTCTCGAACGCACGGCGCATCTTGTCGAACCACTCGCTGATCTGCGAGAACTTCTCGAGCGACGCGCGCTTGAGGGCTTCGAGTTGGGCGGCGTTGGCCGATGCCTGGGCGGCACCGTCGTCTTCCTCCTCTTCCTCTTCTTCCTCTTCCTCTTCGGCTTCCTCGTCCTCGTTCTCGATGGCTTCCGCTTCCTTCGCGGAGAAGCCGTCCGTATCGGCGGAGTCCGACGCATTCGGATCGAGCAGGCCGTCGACGAGCTCGTCGACGCGGATCTCTTCGTTCGCGACGCGTTCGGCCATCGCGAGGATGTCGGCGATCGTCGTCGGGCACGCGGAGATGGCCATCACCATGTGGCGCAGGCCGTCCTCGATCCGCTTCGCGATCTCGATTTCGCCTTCGCGCGTGAGCAGCTCGACGGTGCCCATCTCGCGCATGTACATCCGGACCGGATCGGTCGTACGGCCGAATTCCGAATCGACGGTGGACAGCGCGACTTCCGCTTCCTCTTCGACTTCATCGTCCGACGACGCGGCGGGCGCGTTGTCGTTCAGGAGCAGCGTTTCCGCGTCCGGCGCCTGCTCGTATACCGCCACGCCCATGTCGTTGAACGTGCCGATGATGCCCTCGAGGGCTTCGGTCTCGGTGAAGTTGTCCGGCAGGTGGTCGTTGATTTCGGCGTACGTCAGGAAGCCGCGCTCCTTGCCGAGCTTGATCAGCGCGCGCAGTTTCACGCGGCGCTCTTCGAGCTCCTCGGCCGTGCCCGGCGTGCTCGTCGCGAACGCTTCCTTCAGCAGCGCCTTTTCCTTGGCGCGACGATCGCGCACCTTGGATTTGCCCGGGGCAGCCGCAGCTGCGGCTGCGGGCTGCTCGTCGCTCTGATTTGCGTCGTCTTCGACGGTTACTTCGTTCAGCTTTTTGGTCATGGAGTTCGCCGTACCGGCTATATCGACTCGCGGCTGCTGGACGACAGCCGGTTGAACCGTGGGTGCATGAGTAGTACGTACTGCCGTTTCGTCCGCGTCGGCAGTCGTGTCCCTTGCGCTTTTCGCACTTGCCCGCTTCGCCGCCGGCTTGGCCGGCCCGGAGTCGGGTCTGGCGGCAGCCCGTGTTCTGGCTGCCGGTGCCGGCGCAGCCTGAGCAGTGCCGGCCGCGGTTTTCTTTCCCGCAGGGGCTGACGTGGCCGAAGACGTTGTCCTGGAGGAAGAAGCAGACTTGGCCGCTGTGACCTTCTTGGTCGGCTCCGTCGAGCCCTTGCCTGTTGCTTTCTTTCCGCCTGTCGTCTTTGCCATCGCGATTCTCGCCTCTGCTTGGAAAACAAACCGCTGGAAACCTTATATTATAGCACGCTGGGGAGCCCTCTCTAAGCGCCCCGGCCGCCTACAGCCCGAGCCGACGCTTCATGTCGGTTCGCTGCTGGTTCAATTCCGTCAATTCGGCCAGTTCCTCGGGGGTAAAGGTGGATTGCCGCGCCAGCCTGTCCAGCCGGTCGCAGCAGGCGTCATAGCGCATCTTGAGCACCGCTGCCTGCAGCTCCTCCCCCGCAATCCGCTCCTGCTCACGCTGCCGCTCGGGCACCGTCTCGTCTTCCGGATTCTGTAACAGCAAATCGCGGACGTTTTCATCATAGTCCAGAATTTCGCGGAAGATTTCCTCGTAAGTCGCCCCGTTCGAGGACGTCCTCAGGACATCCGACAGCAGCCGGAACTCCGCGCCGTCGCCCAGCGCACGCGCATGATCGACGACTTCCGCGAACAACTCGCCGATGCGCGGCAGCGCGCGCAGGGTCGCAATCTGTTCGTCGTCGAGCTGCGATGCGATGCGCGGATGCATCACCAGCGTGCGCAACGCGCGCTTTTCGCTGTCCGTCACGCGGCGCCGCTCGCTGCGCGCGGGCGCCTGGCGCGGCGGCGCCGCGATACGCGTATCGACGTCCGACAGCGCCGCGACCTCTTCGAACGGGATATCGAGGCGATCGGCGAACATGTGCATGATCTGCGCGCGCAACGCGTTCGCGGGCAGCGCCTGCAACAGCGGCTTCGCATCGAACAGCGCCTTCGCGCGGCCTTCCGGCTGATCGAGCGCCTTGCCGGCAATCGCTTCGTTCAACAGAAACTGGGACAGCGGCATCGCGCGTTCGACCTGCTCGGAGAACGCGTCCGCGCCGAACTCGCGCACGTAGCTGTCGGGATCGTGCTCGGTCGGCAGAAAAAGGAACCGGATCGTACGGTTGTCGCCCGCATGCGGCAGGCATGCCTCGAGCGCGCGCCGGGCCGCGCGCCGCCCGGCCGAATCGCCGTCGAAACTGAAAATGACCGTGTCGGTCTGACGCAGCAGCTTCTGCACGTGAATCGGCGTGCACGCGGTGCCCAGCGTCGCGACCGCGTTCGGGAACCCGAGCTGCGCGAGCGCGACGACGTCCATGTAGCCTTCGACGACCAGCACGTACTTGCGCTCGCGGATCGCGAGCCGCGCCTCGAACAACCCGTACAGCTCGCTGCCCTTGTTGAACAGCGGCGTTTCCGGCGAGTTCAGGTACTTCGGTTCGCCGCTGCCGAGCACGCGGCCGCCGAAACCGATCACCTGCCCCTTCACGTTGCGGATCGGGAACATGATCCGCTCGCGGAACCGGTCGTAGCGGCGCGCGACGCCCTGCGCATCGGTTTTCTCGCTGACGATCACGAGCCCCGCCTCGACGAGCGACTCGTCGCGATAGTCGGGGAATGCGGCTTCGAGGTTCTGCCAGCCGTCGGGCGCATAGCCGAGACCGAAACGTGCGGCGATCTCGCCGGTCAGGCCCCGGTTCTTCAGGTACTGGATCGCGACGGTCGCACCGCGCAACTGCTTGCGGTAGTAGTCGCACGCGGCCGTCATCGCGTCGGACAGCGCGGTCGCCACCGATTTCGACACGGGCGCCGGATAGTCGCCGCCCCCGCCTGCGCCCCCACCGCCGCCGCGCATCGACGGCTCGTGCGGCACGGTCAGGCCGACGGATTGCGCGAGCTCCTGCACGGCTTCCGGGAACGTGAGCCCCGCGTGCTCCATCAGGAAGCCGATCGCGGTGCCGTGCGCGCCGCAGCCGAAGCAGTGGTAGAACTGCTTGGTCGGGCTGACGGTAAACGACGGGCTCTTCTCGTTATGGAACGGGCACAGCCCCATGAAATTGGCGCCGCCCTTCTTGAGCTGCACGTACCGACCCACCACGTCGACGATATCGACGCGGTTCAGCAAGTCCTGCAGGAACGAATGCGGAATCACCGTGGGATCGAGCGAAAAAAAGACAATACGAAGCCCGGCGCACGCATCGCTGGGCGCGCCGGGAACGGGTTTTACTTCGTGAGCGCGGCCTTGACCTGCGCGGAAACGGCCGTCATGTCGGCACGGCCGGCGAGCTTGCTCTTCAGCACGCCCATCACCTTGCCCATGTCCTGCGGGCCGGCCGCGCCGGTTTGCGCGACCGCCGCCTGGACTTCGGCCGCCACTTCGGCGTCCGACAGTTGCGCGGGCATGTAGCCGCCCAGCACGGTCAGCTCGGCCTGCTCCTTCGCGACGAGATCGTCGCGACCGGCCGCCTGGAACTGGCTGATCGAATCCTTGCGCTGCTTGATCATCTTGTCGATCACGGCCGTGATGCCGGCGTCGTCGAGCGTGACCCGATCATCGACTTCGCGCTGCTTGATCGCGGCCATCAGCAGGCGAATCGTTGCCAGGCGCTCGCTTTCCTTCGCACGCATCGCGGCCTTCATGTCTTCGCTGATCTGCTCTTTCAAACTCATCTTTCACCCGGGATGGAAACGTGAATCCGACGCCCGCGAATGGGCGTCAACACAAAAACCCGCTTGGGACAGTGTCTCAAGCGGGTTGCTCGAATCCGGCATCGGCGACTCGCCGCCTGATCGGCTGCGCGATCGCACCCGATCGCACGGAGTCGCCGGTGCGCCGCTCAGCGAACCGCGCGGCGCCCAATCGTTCAGTACAGCTTCTTCGGCAGCGTCTGGCTGCGAATACGCTTGTAATGACGCTTCACCGCAGCGGCCTTCTTGCGCTTGCGTTCTGCGGTCGGCTTCTCGTAAAACTCGCGCGCACGAAGCTCGGTCAGCAGACCATTCTTCTCGATCGTGCGCTTGAAGCGACGCATTGCAACTTCGAACGGCTCGTTCTCTTTAACGCGAATGATCGTCATGATCCGACACGAATAAAGGTTTGCAGGGAAAGACTACTGAGTATAGCAGAGCGATTATCCAAAGGCACGGGGCCGGGCCCCGCCGGACGGCGCGGCGCCGGGCGTCACGCGGCTCGCGCGTACTCGGCCGCGGCCTGCCCGGCCGCCGTGCCGGACGCCCACGCCCACTGGAAGTTGTAGCCGCCGAGCCAGCCCGTCACGTCCACCGCCTCACCGATGAAGAACAGCCCCGGCACGCGTGCGCTCATCATCGTCGCCGACGACAGCTCCCGCGTATCGACCCCGCCCTTCGTCACTTCGGCCTTCTTGTAGCCTTCGGTGCCGTTCGGCGTCAGCATCCAGCCGGACAGCGCGTCGCCGATCTGGCGCAGTGTCTTGTCGGGCAAGTCCGCGAGCCGCGCGTCGGCCGCGACGCGATGCGTGTCGAGCCACGCATGCGCGAGGCGCGACGGCACCCAGTCGGCGAGCAGCGAACCGATCTGGCGCTTCGACGTGCGTTTCGCGTCGAGCAGGTCGGCCACCGTGTCGCGCTGCGGCAGCAGGTCGACGCGAATCGGATCGCCCGGCTGCCAGTAGCTCGAGATCTGCAGGATGCCCGGCCCGGACAGCCCGCGATGGGTCAGCAGCAGGTCCTCGACGAATTCGCCGCCGCGCTTTTTGTCGCCGGTCGAGACACGCACTTCGAGCGATACGCCGGACAGCGGCGCGAACGGCGCCCAATCCTGCGGCGCGAACGTCAGCGGCACGAGGGCCGGCCGCGTATCGACGAGCTTGTGGCCGAACTGCTTCGCGAGCCGGTAGCCGAAGTCGGTCGCGCCGATCTTCGGGATCGACAGACCGCCGGTCGCGACGATCAGCGCGCGCGCGCCGATCGGGCCGGCCTGCTGCGTGTCGAGCGTGAAGCCGTCGGACGGCGCATGGCGCACCGCATCGACGACGACGGGCCGGCGCCACGCGATGCCGCCTGCGTCGCACTCGTGTTTCAGCACGTCGATGATCGCATCGCTGCCGTGGTCGCAAAAGAGCTGACCCTTGTGCTTTTCGTGCCAGGTCACGTGATGGCGCTTGAGCAGCCCGAGGAAGTCGCGCGGCGTATAGCGCGCCAGCGCCGAGCGCGCGAAATGCGGATTCGACGACAGGTAGTTGTCGGGCCCGGCATACAGGTTCGTGAAGTTGCAGCGGCCGCCGCCCGAGATGCGGATTTTCTCGGCGAGCCGCGGCGCGTGATCGATCAGCACGACGCGGCGGCCGAGTTGCCCGGCGACCGCGGCGCTCATCATGCCGGCGGCGCCCGCGCCGATCACGGCGATGTCATAAGTTTCCATGGCGCGGATTGTACCTGCCCGACATCGGGGCCGGGCCGCTGCCGACGCCGGCCTGCCCCCGCCTGCTATACTTTCCGGTTACGTCGACCTATCTGCGGTGCGTCCGAAACGGCGCGCCCTGCCCGTACCCATGCTCGTTCTCGGCATCGAAAGCTCCTGCGACGAAACCGGCCTCGCGCTCTACGACACGCAGCGCGGCCTGCTCGCGCACGCGCTCCATTCGCAGATCGCGATGCACCGCGAATACGGCGGCGTCGTGCCCGAGCTCGCGTCGCGCGACCACATCCGCCGCGCGCTGCCGCTGCTCGAGGAAGTGATGGCGCAAAGCGGCACGCGCCGCGACGACATCGACGCGATCGCGTTCACGCAGGGCCCCGGCCTCGCCGGCGCGCTGCTGGTCGGCGCGAGCATCGCGAATGCGCTCGCGCTCGCCTGGAACAAGCCGACCGTCGGCATCCACCACCTCGAAGGCCACCTGCTGTCGCCGTTGCTGGTCGACGAGCCGCCGCCGTTCCCGTTCGTCGCGCTGCTGGTTTCCGGCGGCCACACGCAACTGATGCGCGTGACCGACGTCGGCGTCTACGAGACGCTCGGCGAAACGCTCGACGACGCGGCCGGCGAAGCATTCGACAAGACGGCGAAACTGATCGGCCTCGGCTATCCGGGCGGCCCCGAAGTATCGAAACTCGCGGAAACGGGCACGCCGGGCGCGGTCGTGCTGCCGCGCCCGATGCTGCATTCGGGCGATCTCGACTTCAGCTTCAGCGGCTTGAAGACCGCCGTGCTCACGCAGATGAAGAAATTCGAAGCGGCGAAGCTCGACGGCGAAGCACTCGAACGGGCAAAGGCCGATCTGGCACGCGGCTTCGTCGATGCGGCCGTCGACGTGCTCGTCGCGAAGTCGCTCGCCGCGCTGAAGACGACGAAGCTCAAGCGCCTCGTGATCGCGGGCGGCGTCGGCGCGAACCGCCAGTTGCGCGCGGCACTGTCGGCGGCCGCGGCCAAGCGCGGCTTCGACGTGCACTACCCCGATCTCGCGCTCTGCACCGACAACGGCGCGATGATCGCGCTCGCGGGCGCGCTGCGGCTCGGCCGCTGGCCCGAACAGGCGAATGCCGACTACGCGTTCACGGTGAAGCCGCGCTGGGATCTCGCGTCGCTCGCACGCTGAATCGCGCCACGCTCGGCCGCAAGCGGGAAAACAAAAAGGCAGCTCGGTTCGGTTCCGAGCTGCCTTTCTCGTTGGCGCGGCGAAACGCCGCGGCGTTCATGCAGCGTGCCGCTTGTCGCGCTCGATCAGCGCATACGCGCTGTGATTGTGGATCGACTCGAAGTTCTCGGCTTCGAGCACGTAGGCGACCACCCGCTCGTCCGCATCGAGACGCTGCGCGACATCGCGCACGAGATCCTCGACGAACTTCGGATTCTCGTAGGCACGCTCGGTGACGAACTTCTCGTCCGGACGCTTCAGCAGCCCCCACAGTTCGCAAGACGCTTCTTCTTCGGCGATGCGGATCAGCGCCTCGACCGGCAGATCGGCGGCCAGCTCCGCATCGATCGTCACGTGCGAGCGCTGGTTGTGCGCGCCGTATTGCGAGATCTTCTTCGAGCACGGGCACAGGCTCGTCACCGGCACGAGCACCTTCAGGAACAGACGCGTGTCGCCGTTGCGGCTTTCGCCCGCGAGCGTCACTTCATAGTCGAGCAGGCTCTGCACGCCCGACACCGGCGCGGTCTTGTTCACGAAGTACGGAAACGTGACTTCGATGCGGCCCGCCTCGGCTTCGAGCTTCGCGAGCATCGACGCGAGCATCTCGCGGAAGCGCTCGACCGTCAGCGGTGCGCGATTCTCCTCGAGCAGCGCGACGAAGCGCGACATGTGCGTGCCCTTCTGATCGGCAGGCAGACGGACGTCGAGGTTCCAGACGCCGACGGTCGGTTGCACGTCGCCGCTTTCGGTGCGCACCGTCAACGGATGCCGGACCGCCTTCACGCCCACGCGCTGAATCGGGATCTGACGGGTATCCACCGTGCTCTGCACGTCGGGCATCACGAAGGCGGGGTTCATCTGGTTCATCTTTGTTCAATCCTTGTAAGCCGCGCGTCCGACGACGCGCACGCCGCGTCACGCGGCTCGGAAAAGCAACATGGGCCCGCAGGCCCATGTTTTCCGCATCAATGAAGACCGGTTGCGCCAGTCGCACCGCCACCGCCCGCGGGCGGCGCCGGCTTACGCGACGCGCTTCGCCTGATCGGCGACATCGGCCGCCGGGCTCAGAAAGCGTTCGCGAATCGATTTCGCGATGCCCGCGCCGTCGAGGCCGCATTGCGACAGCAGCTTCGCGGGGTCGCCGTGATCGATGAACTGGTCAGGGAGGCCCAATTGTATTACGGGTCGGATAACCCCACTCTCCATCAGGGCTTCGACGCAGGCCGAGCCCGCGCCGCCCATCACGCAGCCTTCCTCGACCGTGACGAGGTAATCGTGCGTTTCGGCCAGCTCGCGCACGAGCGCCGCATCGACCGGTTTCACGAAGCGCATGTTCGCGACCGTTGCATCGAGCTCCTCGGCAGCGGCGAGCGACGGTGCGACCATCGTGCCGAACGCGAGGATCGCGACGCGCTTGCCTTCCGGCTGCGACGTCCGGCGACGCACTTCACCCTTGCCGAGCGGGATCTCGGTGAATTCCTTCACCGTCGCCACGCCCGTGCCCGCGCCGCGCGGATAGCGCACCGCGGTCGGGTTCGGTTGCTGCAGCGCCGTGTGCAGCATCTGGCGGCATTCGTTCTCGTCGGATGCGGCCATGACCGTCATGTTCGGGATGCAGCGCAGGAACGCGAGATCGTACGCGCCCGCATGCGTCGCGCCGTCCGCGCCGACGAGGCCCGCGCGGTCGATCGCGAATACGACCGGCAGATTCTGCAGCGCGACGTCGTGGATCAACTGGTCGTACGCACGCTGCAGGAACGTCGAGTAAATCGCCACGACGGGCTTCAGCCCTTCGGTCGCGAGACCGCCCGCGAACGTCACCGCGTGCTGCTCGGCGATGCCGACGTCGTAGTAGCGATCCTTGAAGCGCTTCTCGAATTCGACCATGCCCGAGCCTTCGCGCATCGCGGGCGTGATGCCGACCACGCGCGTATCGCGCTCGGCTTCATCGCACAGCCACTCGCCGAACACCTGCGTGTACGTCTTCTTCGCGGGCGTCGTCGAAGGCTTGATGCCTTCGGCCGGGTTGAACTTGCCGGGGCCGTGGTAGAGCACCGGATCGGCTTCGGCGAGCTTGTAACCCTGGCCTTTCTTCGTCACCACGTGCAGGAACTGCGGGCCGCGCAGTTCGCGGATGTTCTGCAGCGTCGGGATCAGCGAATCGAGATCGTGACCGTCGATCGGGCCGATGTAGTTGAAGCCGAATTCCTCGAACAGCGTGGCCGGCACGACCATGCCCTTTGCGTGCTCCTCGAGCTTGCGCGCGAGTTCGAGCACCGGGGGCGCCACGCTCAGCACGCGCTCGACGCCCGCACGCGCGGCCGCGTAGAAGCGGCCCGACATCAGGCGGGCGAGATGGCGATTCAGCGCGCCGACCGGCGGCGAGATCGACATGTCGTTGTCGTTCAGGATCACGAGCAGCTTCGCATCTTCCGACACGCCCGCGTTGTTCATCGCCTCGAACGCCATGCCGGCCGTCATCGCGCCGTCGCCGATCACCGCGATCGAGAAGCGATCGTCGCCGTTCAGCTGGCTGCCGATCGCCATGCCGAGCGCGGCCGAGATCGACGTGCTCGAGTGCGCGGTGCCGAACGTGTCGTATTCCGACTCGCTGCGGCGCGGGAAGCCCGAGATGCCGTCGTACTGACGCAGCGAATGCATCTGGTCGCGGCGGCCCGTCAGGATCTTGTGCGGGTAGGTCTGGTGGCCCACGTCCCAGACGATGCGATCGTTCGGCGTGTTGAACACGTAGTGCAACGCGATCGTCAGCTCGACCGTCCCGAGGTTGGACGACAAGTGGCCGCCCGTCTTCGACACGCTGTCGAGCACGAACGCGCGCAGTTCATCCGCGAGCGGTTGCAGTTGGCGACGATCGAGGCGGCGCAAATCCGCCGGGTCGTCGATGGTTTTCAGCAAGTCGTACATCGTCGTTCCATTGTAGGAAATCAAACGCGCCCGCATTCTTTTGCGCGCACCGTGACAGGTGCGCGGCGGCGGGCTTTCGCGTCAGCTGACCCGGTTCACTACCAGGTCGGCAAGTTCGGCGAGACGCTGTGCGCGTGCGCCGAACGGTTTCAGCGCGTCGTGCGCTTCGGCACGAAGCTGCGCTGCCAGCTCGCGCGACGCCTCGAGACCGAGGATCGATACATAGGTCGGCTTGTCGTTCGCCGCGTCCTTGCCGGCCGTCTTGCCGAGCGTCGCCGAATCGGTCGTGACGTCGAGAATGTCGTCGACGACCTGGAACGCCAGACCCACGGCCCCCGCGTACACATCCAGCGCCGCCATCGTTTCCGCCGAAGGCGTCTCGCCGGCCAGTGCGCCCATCCGCACGGCCGCGCGCAGCAATGCGCCCGTCTTCATCCGGTGCATCGTCTCGAGCTGTTCGCGCGTCAGCTTCAGGCCGACGCTCGCCAGATCGATCGCCTGCCCGCCGGCCATGCCGATCGAGCCGCTCGCGAGCGCCAGCTCGCGCACGAGTGCCGCCTGCTGCACCGGCGACAGCGCATCGGCATCGGTCAGTGCCACGAACGCCTGCGATTGCAGCGCGTCGCCGACCAGCAGCGCCGTCGGCTCGTCGTACTGCACGTGCACGGTGGGCTTGCCGCGACGCAGCGCGTCGTCGTCCATGCACGGCATGTCGTCGTGCACGAGCGAGTAGACGTGGATCATCTCCAGCGCCGCCGCCGCGGCGTTGCGTGCCGCCTCCGTCGCACCGGTCAGCTCGCCTGCTGCATGGCACAGCAGCGGGCGAACGCGTTTGCCGCCACCGAGGACCGCGTAGCGCATCGCCTCGTGAAGTTTCGCGGGCATCGCTGTTTCGGCCGGCAGATAGTGGCCGAGTGCGTCCTCGACACGGTCAAGCACGGACCGCATCCATTGTTCGAATGTCATAGATCGTCGTCTTCGCCGTCCGTGGCGGCCGTTCCGGACGAAAGCGGCTTCAGCGTCGCGCCGTCGAGCACGCGAACCTGCTGCTCCACTTTCTCAAGCTGCTGTTGGCAAAACGCAACGAGGGTCGCACCGCGGCGATACGCCGCCAGCGAATCCTCGAGGCTCAACGCGCCGCCTTCCATCCGGGCAACCAGCGTCTCGAGTTCCGCGAGCGCCATCTCGTAATTGTCCGGCAACGGTTCGGTGCCATTGCCGGGCGGCGTGGCGCCTGGGGATGCGGTTTTCGCCATGGACGAGGGTGTCAAATTTCAAAACAAGTCGGACATTCTACGGCAAAAGAGAATTTTCCGACCTGCCGTCGTGGGCGCCCGCGCACAAATCCGGCCCCATCTCCGATGCACAGTGTGCGCCTTTCGATGATCGCCCGACAAAAAATTGACACAAATCAGGCACTTAATCCTAGCCTTGCGAGGCGAACCGGGTATAATTCCCCGTTTCCCTAAATCGATTTTTCGATGGTTGGGTTGTTCACTGCTTTCACGCTAACACCGGGAGTGGGAATGTCCAATCTGAGCGATGCGCTTCAGTTGAAGTCGGCCCACAGCCAGCTTCCAGTCACTGCATATTTCGATGAGGCGCTACTCGAGCGCGAGATCGAAACCCTCTTCAAGAAAGGACCTCGTTACGTCGGGCACGAGTTGATGGTGCCCGAGGCGGGGGACTATTTTGCGCTGCCGTCCGAGAAGGAAGGCCGCGTGCTGGTCCGTAACCAGACGAACCAGATCGAACTGCTGTCGAACGTGTGCCGCCACCGGCAGGCGATCATGCTCAACGGGCGCGGCCATGCGCAGAACATCGTGTGCCCGCTGCACCGCTGGACGTACGATCTGGAAGGCCAGCTGCTCGGCGCGCCGCACTTCCCCGACAAGCCGTGCCTGAACCTCGGCAAGAGCCCGCTGCAGAACTGGCAGGGGCTGCTGTTCGAGGCCGAGGGCCGCAACGTCGCGCGCGACCTCGCCCATCTCGGCACGAAGCATCACTTCGACTTCGCCGAGTACCAGTTCGATCACGTCGAAGTGCACGAGTGCGATTACAACTGGAAGACGTTCATCGAGGTCTACCTCGAGGATTATCACGTCGTCCCGTTCCACCCGGGCCTCGGCAGCTTCGTGTCGTGCGACGATCTCAAATGGGAGTTCGGCGACTGGTACAGCGTGCAGACGGTCGGCGTGCACAACGCCCTCGCGAAACCGGGCAGCACGACTTACCAGAAATGGCACGAGCAGGTGCTGAAGTTCCGCAACGGCGTACCGCCGGAGTTCGGCGCGATCTGGATGGTCTACTACCCGGGCCTGATGATCGAGTGGTATCCGCACGTGCTGGTCGTGTCGTGGCTGATTCCGCGCGGGCCGCAGAAGACGACCAACATCGTCGAGTTCTATTACCCCGAGGAAATCGCGCTGTTCGAACGCGAATTCGTCGAGGCCGAGCGTGCCGCCTATATGGAAACGGCCGTCGAGGACGACGAGATCGCGATGCGGATGGACGCAGGCCGCCGTGCGCTGATGGCCCGCGGCGAATCGCAAGTGGGCCCGTACCAGAGCCCGATGGAAGACGGCATGCAGCACTTCCACGAGTTCCTGCGCCGCCACCTCGGCGACCTCTGACAGCGGGTGCGGCGCTTTGACGCCGCGCGGCCGCCGGCAAACGAAAAGACGGGCTTCGGCCCGTCTTTTTTTGTTTAGACTTGGAGTGTCAGGCCATTTGCACTCCAGGGAGCCGTCATGCCACACACTCATTACACCACGCTCATTTCCGCCGCCAATCTCGCCGAGCGCCTGGCCGCGGCGCCCGGCAGCGTCGCGCTGTTCGACTGCCGCTTCGATCTCGTCGATCCCGGCGCCGGCGAAGCCGCCTACGCGGCCGGCCACCTCCCCGGCGCGCACTATCTTCATCTCGACCGCGATCTGTCGGGCCGCAAGACGGGCACCAACGGCCGCCATCCGCTGCCGACCCGCGACGCGCTCGCCACGCTGCTCGCCAGCCGCGGTCTCAAGCAGGGTCAGCAGGTCGTCGCGTACGACGCGCAAGGCGGCGCGTATGCGGCGCGCCTGTGGTGGCTGCTGCGCTGGCTCGGCCACGATTCGGTTGCCGTGCTCGACGGCGGCCTGCAGGCCTGGGAAGCGGCCGGCCAGCCGCTGACGACCGACGTGCCGCAACCGGCCGCCGGCGACTTCCGCTCGGCCACGCCGCTCGAATCGACGGTCGACGCCGCGACCGTGCTCGCGAACGTATCGTCGCCCGCGCGCGTCGTGATCGATGCACGCGCACCGGATCGCTATCGCGGCGAAAATGAAACGATCGATCGGGTGGGCGGCCACATTCCCGGTGCGCGCAACCGCTTCTTCAAGGACAACCTGGCCGCCGACGGCCGCTTCAAGACCGGCCATGAATTGCGCGAGGCATTCGCCACCGTGCTGGCCGGCACCGAGCCGAACCGCGTGATCCTGCAATGCGGCTCCGGCGTCACCGCATGCCACAACGCGCTGGCACTGGAAGTGGCGGGCCTGCACGGCGCGTCGCTGTACCCGGGCTCGTGGAGCGAATGGAGCGCCGATCCGTCGCGGCCGATCGCGACCGGCCCGAATCCTTGAGCACCCGCGCGGCGCGACGATGACGATGCGGCGGCCGATGCCGCGGCGGCAGTTGCCGCCGCTTGTCGTTTACATCACGCCGTACTTGTGGAACCACTCGATCGCGCGCTTCCAGCCGTCCTCGGCATCGCCTTTCACGTAACTCGGCCGGTAATCGGCGAAGAACGCGTGACCGGCGTCCGGATACACGACGATCTCCGATTCGCGCGCGAGCTTCGAATCACTCGTCTGAATCGCCTTGCGCATGTCCGCGAGCGACGCCTGCGTGATGTTCTGATCCTTCTCGCCGTATAGCCCGAGCACGGGCACCTTCAGCAACGACGCGTGGTCGACCGGATTGAACGGCGTCATCTCGTCGGTCTTGCCTTCGACGAACCCGTACCACGCCACGGCGGCCCGCACGTGCGGATTGTGTTCCGCATAGAGCCACGCCTGTCGGCCGCCCCAGCAGAACCCGGTCACGCCGAGACGCGTCAGGTCGCCGCCGTTCTTGCCGGCCCACGCGACGGTCGCATCGAGATCCTCGGTGACCTGCCGGTCCGGCACCTTGCTGATGATGTGGTCGTAAAGCTCCTTCATCGTCGGATACTTCGCCGCGTTGCCCTGCCGGGCGAACAGGTCGGGCGCGATCGCGAGATAGCCGAGCTTCGCGAAGCGCCGGCACACGTCGGCGATATGCGCGTGCACGCCGAAGATCTCGTGAATCACGATGACGACCGGCAGGTTCGTCTTGTCGACCGGCTGGGCGCGATAAGCCGGCACGCTCGCATCGCCCGAGCGGATCTCGATGGTGTCGACGTCCAGCCCGGTGCTGTCGGTCGTGACCGTCTGCGCCGACACGGGCAGCACGGCCGCCGCGAAGGTGCCGCCCAGCGCGGCCTGCATGAACTTGCGGCGCGAGAACGGGACATGGGGGACCAGGCTGTCGACTTCGGGTTTCAACATGAATGCACTCCTCGATTGGGCGCCGCCGTCACGATCGCGGATACGGCATGACGGGGCATCGCACCGGCGTGCGGCGCGGATGTCGCGGCGGTTGGCACGCCGCCGCGAACGAAAACCCGGACAAGATGCCCAATAATCCGTTGTCGCGTCAACTGTCAGATGTGTAAGACTCGATTACGACGCGTGGCGGCGATCGGATCGACATGGCGCGGCAGCCTGCCGGCGGCCTGCCGAATCACCGCGTGGCTGCGCATATCGACGTACATCGCGCGACCCAATTCTTGCGAATCGAAAAGAAAAACGGGCGGCGAACCCGCACGACATGCGCATTCTCCACCCGCCCCACACGCGAGTACGCGATCAGTGCAGCTTGACGCGCGGCAACGTCGTGCGCCGCAGCCAGTGCGCGACCGTATCGAGGATCATCCGCGGATAACCGTGCAACGCCGCGACGTGCAGCCGGTACAGCGACATGTACATGAAGCGCGCGAACAGCCCTTCGATCAGCATGTTGCCGCCGATCAGCCCGCCCATCAGGTTGCCGACCGCGCTGAAGTGACCGAGCGACACGAGCGAACCGAAATCGCGATACGTGAATTCGGGCAGCGGACGCCCTTCGAGCCGGCAGCCGATCGCCTTCAGCAGGAAACTCGCCTGCTGGTGCGCCGCCTGCGCGCGCGGCGGCACGTTGCGTTCGTTGCCGGGCCATGCGCAGGCCGCACAATCGCCGAGCGCGAACACGTTGTCGTCGGTGAACGTCTGCAGCGTGCGGCGCACGTCGAGCTGCCCGAGCTTGTTGACCTGGAGGCCGTCGAGATGCGAGAGCACGGACGGCGCCTTGATGCCGGCCGCCCAGACCGTCAGGTCAGCGCGCACCGCCTTGCCGCTCGCGGTATGCACGAACCCGGGCGCCACCTCGGTCACGCGCTCGCCGAGCATCAGCCGCACGCCGAGCTTCTCCAGCAGTTCGGCCGTCGCGCCCGACACGCGCTCCTGCAGTGCCGGCAGAATCCGCGGCCCCGATTCGATCAAAACGATGCCGACGTCGTGGCGCGGATCGAGCTTGTGCAGCCCGTACACCGACAGCACCTGCGCGGTGTTGCGCAGTTCCGCGGACAACTCGACGCCCGTCGCGCCGCCGCCAACGATCACGACCTGGATGCGCGGCTCGGCCGACTCGCCCGGCGCGGTCGGTGCCGGCGCCTGGTGCTCGGCGCGCATGCATGCCGCGATCAGCCGCTTGCGGAAGCGCTCCGCCTCCCCGACCGTGTCGAGTGCGATCGCGTTTTCCGGGGCGCCCTGCACGCCGAAGAAGTGGGTCGTGCTGCCGATCGCGATCACGAGCGTGTCGTATTCCAGCTCGCGTGCCGGCAACAGTTCCGCGCCGTCGCTGTCGTTGAGGGCCGACAGCGTGAGACGCTTCGCCGCGCGGTCGAGCCCGGTCAGCTCGCCCTGCTGGAACTCGAAGCCGTGCCAGCGCGCCTGCGCCGCATATTCGAGTTCCTGCGTGAACGGGTCCATGCTGCCGGCCGCGACCTCGTGCAGCAGCGGTTTCCAGATGTGCGTCGGATTGCGGTCGACGAGCGTGACAAGCGCACGCGCGGGACGATTGCCGCGCGCGCCGTAACGATCGCCGAGCCGCGTCGCCAGTTCCAGGCCGCCCGCGCCGCCGCCTACGATGATGATCCGATGCATCTGATTCCCCCCTTTGCGATTCGAAACTGCTGCCGCCGGATGAAGCAAACGCGATGCACTCGCGCCGCCCGGTGGATTAACCGGTTCGGACATCATCGATGTGCAGTTCGAAGCACTTCGATGCGGCCGATCCGGAACGCGGGGCGCGCCGCCTCGCGTCAATGACATGACCGACATGCATTGTCCGGGAGCTTGCGCGTTGACCACAAGCAAACCATCTCGATATTCAGCATCCCTGCAACAATATGCCGCGGGAAACGGGAACCGCTCGGGGGTGCGTCAGTGTGCCTCTTCCCAGTTCGCGCCGGCACCTACTTCGGCGACCAGCGGCACCTTCAGCTTCGCGACGCCGCACATCATTTCCGGCAATTTCTCGCGCACGAGCGACAGCTCGCTTTCGGGCACCTCGAGCACCAGTTCATCGTGCACCTGCATGATCATCCGCGATGCAAGCCCGTCGCGCGTGAGCCAGTCGTCCACCGCGATCATCGACAGCTTGATCAGGTCGGCCGCCGTGCCCTGCATCGGTGCATTGATGGCCGCGCGCTCGGCCGCCTGGCGGCGCGGGCCGTTGCCGCCGTTGATCTCGGGCAGCCACAGGCGGCGACCGAAAACGGTTTCGACGTAGCCCTTCTCCTTCGCCGTCGCGCGCGTGTCTTCCATGTACTGCGCGACGCCCGGATAGCGGGTGAAATAGCGGTCGATATAGAGCTTCGCCGCGTCGCGCGTGATGCCGAGGTTCGACGCGAGCCCGAACGCGCTCATCCCGTAGATGAGCCCGAAGTTGATCACCTTCGCGATCCGGCGCTGGTCGGAATTGACCTCCAGCGGCGTCACGCCGAACACTTCGGCGGCCGTCGCGCGGTGGATGTCCTCGCCCTGCGCGAACGCGCGCAGCAGCGATGCGTCGCCCGAGATATGGGCCATGATCCGCAATTCGATCTGCGAATAGTCGGCCGACACGATCCGGTGGCCCGGCGATGCGATGAACGCCTCGCGGATGCGCCGGCCTTCGGCCGTGCGCACCGGAATGTTCTGAAGATTGGGATCGTTCGACGCAAGTCGGCCCGTCACCGCGACCGCTTGCGCATAGTTCGTGTGCACGCGGCCGGTGGTGGGGTTCACCATGCGCGGCAGCTTGTCGGTATAGGTCGACTTCAGCTTCGACAGCCCGCGATGCTCGAGCAGCAGCTTCGGCAGCGGATAATCCTCGGCCAGCTTCTGCAGCACTTCCTCGTCGGTCGACGGCGCGCCGCTCGGGGTTTTCTTCACGACCGGCAACTGCAGCTTCTCGAAGAAGATCTGCCCGATCTGCTTCGGCGAGCCGAGATTGAATTCGCCGCCCGCCAGTTCGTACGCCTGCCCTTCGAGCTCGATCAGACGCGTCGCGATTTCGGTGCTCTGCGCCTGCAGGCGCGCATCGTCGATCAGCACGCCCGTGCGCTCCATCTTGCGCAGCACGAGCGACACCGGCATCTCGATCTCGCGATACACGCGCTCGAGGCCCGGCTCGCGCGCGACCTGCGGATACAGCACGTGATGGAGCTGCAGCGTGATGTCGGCGTCTTCGGCTGCGTATTCGGCGGCCTGCGCGAGCGCCACGTCGTCGAACCCGATCTGCTTCGCGCCCTTGCCTGCCACGTCCTCGTACTTGATCGTCTTGACGCCCAGATGACGCAGCGCGAGGCTGTCCATGTCGTGCGTGCGGTGCGATTCGACCACGTACGATTCGAGCAGCGTGTCGTGCTCGATGCCGTTCAGCGCGATGTCGTAGTTCGCGAGCACCTGTGCGTCGTACTTCAGGTGCTGGCCGACCTTCTTGCGATCGGCCGATTCGAGCCACGGCTTCAGGCGCGCGAGCACGTCGTCGAGCGGAAGCTGCTCGGGCATGTCGGGGCCGCGGTGCGCGACCGGCAGGTAGGCTGCCTTGCCCGGCTCGACCGAGAACGACAGGCCGACGAGCCGCGCGAGCATCGGATCGAGCGCGGTGGTCTCGGTGTCGAACGCGGTCAGCGCGGCCGCGTCGATCTTCGCGAACCATGCGTCGAACTGTTCCCAGGTCTGGATCGTGTCGTATTCGCGCACGACGTCGGCCGGGATCACCGGGGCCGGCTCGCCTTCCGGCGCATCGGCGCCGCCGCCTTCCGCGGGCGCGCTGTCGACTTCGCGCAGCCAGGTCTTGAAGCCGTAGCGCGCGAAGATGTCGCGCAACAGGTCGCGCGCCTCGCCATCGCTCTTCAGCGATGCCTCGATCGATTCGAGATGCGGTGCGAGATCGCAGGCCGTCTCGACCGTCACGAGCTGGCGGCCGAGCGGCAGGAAATCGAGCGCGCGGCGCAGGTTGTCGCCGACCACGCCCTTGATGTCGGCCGCGTGTTCGATCACGCCGTCGAGGCTGTCGTATTGCGACAGCCATTTCACGGCCGTCTTCGGCCCGCATTTCTCGACGCCCGGCACGTTGTCGACGGTGTCGCCGATCAGCGCGAGGTAGTCGATGATCCGCTCCGGCGGCACGCCGAACTTCGCGATCACGCCGCCGCGGTCGAGCGTCTCGTTGGTCATCGTGTTGACGAGCGTGACGCGGTCGGTCACGAGCTGCGCGAGATCCTTGTCGCCGGTCGACACGATCACGTTCATCCCGTGCCGTTCGGCCTCGCGCGCGAGCGTGCCGATCACGTCGTCGGCCTCGACGCCTTCGACCATCAGCAGCGGCCAGCCGAGCGCGCGCACCGCGCCGTGGATCGGCTCGACCTGCAACGCGAGATCGGGCGGCATCGACGGACGGTTTGCCTTATAGTCGGCATAAAGGTCGTCGCGGAACGTCTTGCCCTTTGCATCGAACACGCAAGCGCTATACTCTGCACTGACTTCCTTGCGCATACGGCGCAGCATGTTGATGATTCCGTAGAGCGCTCCGGTGGGCTCCCCGCCAGGGCCACGCAAATCAGGCATCGCATGGTAAGCCCGATACAGATAGCTCGAACCGTCAACCAATAGCAGGGTCTTACCTTCCAGATTTCGTTCTTCAGGCATTATGAACAAGAGAAAAGTGATTCCGAGTCTGCGTTCGCTCGCAGATCAAGAACGCGCGACGGCCAAGAAGGCGCGCGCATCGTGGCAGATGTTCACGATTATGGCAGAGTTTATCGAGGCGACCGAGTACCTCTCGGAGATCCGCCCGGCCGTCAGCATCTACGGTTCTGCCCGCCTCAAACCCGACACGCCGCACTACAAGCTCGCCGCGCAGATCGCGCGCAAGCTGTCGGACGCCGGCTTCGCCGTGATCTCCGGCGGCGGCCCCGGCATCATGGAAGCCGCGAACAAGGGTGCGCACGCCGGCAAGGCGCCGTCGGTCGGCCTGAATATCGAGCTGCCGCACGAGCAGGCCGGCAACCACTATCAGGACATCTCGCTGCGCTTCCGCCACTTCTTCACGCGCAAGGTCACGTTCGTGAAGAACTCGGATGCGGTGATCGTGATGCCGGGCGGCTTCGGCACGCTCGACGAACTGTCCGAAGTGCTCACGCTGATCCAGACGAAGAAGTCGCGCCTCGTGCCGATCATCCTCGTCGGCAGCGACTTCTGGCAGGGGCTGCTGCAATGGTTCCGCGATCAACTGATTCCGATGGGCCTGATCAATCCGGAAGACATGGATCTGATGCAGGTGATCGACGATCCCGACCAGGTGCTCGACGCGGTGCTCGCGTTCTACGAGGACAGCGGCGAGGAAGAAGGCTCGGACGAGGAAGATCATCCGCCGCGCCCGGAAGAAGACCGGATGTTCTATCTGTAACCGGTCAGTGACGACAGCCGGCCCAACGGCCGGCGTCGTGCTTTTCACGCAACGGGCCTCGCGATCCGGCGGGCCGCCGGGCGGAAGTTTGTAACGCGCCGTTAATGCCCGTTCGCCGCCGCGCGCGGTCGAATGTCAAATCCCCGCGGTCGGCGCTGCGCGATGTGGCGAGATCAGCCATACCGGCGGCCGCCACTGTCAAATGGATGGCCCGTCGCGCGCCTGCGCGCCGCCAATCCTCCGTAATAATCACGACTCGCGTTTTCCATCGCACGGCAGCACACTGCATCGTGTCGGCGCGGCGTTCCCCCGGTGGAACGGTCCCCCTCGCTTCCATCGCGTCGCGTCGGCTCCTTCATCACGACACCACGGAAAAGAACATGCAACGCTCGCTGATCGCCCTCGCTTTCGCCGGCCTCGGCCTTTCGCTGTCCGGCCTCGCTCACGCCGTCAACGTCGACGTCAACATCGGCACGCCCGCGCCGGTCGTCGTCGCACCCGCGCCCGTCGTGGTCGCTCCGGCGCCGGCGGTCATCGTCGGCTGGCACGGCGACCGCTACTGGGACGGCCGCCGCTACTGGGAACGCCGCGAGTGGGAAGATCATCAACGTTATCGCGGCCATGGCGGCTATCACTGCCCGCCGGGGCACGCGAAAAAGGGCGAGTGCTGAGCGCCCAAGCACGGGGCCATCCGGCCTTCGCACCGACACGAAAAGAACGAGGCCGCACGCGAACGCGAGTTCGCGTGCGGCCTTTGTCGTGATGGACGCCGTTGCGCCGTGTCGTTACTGGAACGCCACTTCCGCGAAGCTTCTCAGCTTGCGGCTATGCAGCTTGTCGAGCCCGTTCGTGCGCAGGACCTCCATCGCTTTCACGCCGATCTGCAGATGCTGGTCGACTTGCCCGCGATAGAACGTGTCGGCCATGCCCGGCAGCTTCAGCTCGCCGTGCAGCGGCTTGTCCGAGACGCACAGCAACGTGCCGTACGGCACCCGGAAGCGGAAGCCGTTCGCGGCGATCGTCGCGCTTTCCATGTCGAGCGCAATCGCGCGGCTCTGCGACAGCCGCTGCACGGGCTCGCGATGGTCGCGCAGTTCCCAGTTGCGATTGTCGACGCTCGCGACGGTGCCGGTGCGCATCACGCGCTTCAGTTCCGCGCCCTCCAGCCGCGTGACCTCGGCCACGCCGCGCTCGAGCGCGAGCTGCACTTCGGCCAGCGCAGGGATCGGCACCCACAGCGGCAGGTCGGCGTCGAGCACGTGATCCTCCCGCACGTAACCGTGCGCGAGCACGTAGTCGCCGAGACGCTGCGTGTTGCGCAGCCCCGCGCAGTGACCGAGCATCACCCACGCGTGCGGACGCAGCACCGCGATGTGATCGGTGATCGTCTTCGCGTTCGACGGGCCGACGCCGATGTTGACCATCGTGATCCCGCTGCCGTCCGCGCGCTTGAGGTGATACGCGGGCATCTGCGGCAGGCGCGGCGGCGCGGTGCCCTCGGCCGGTTCGCCGCCGAGGTTCGCGTTGTACGTGACGACGTCGCCCGGCTCGACGAACGCGCTGTACTCGCTGCGGTACGCGCGCACCTCGGGATCGTCGCTCTCCGTCATCATCGCGCGGCCGAGCTTCACGAACTCGTCGATGTAGAACTGGTAGTTCGTGTAGAGCACGTAGTTCTGGAAGTGCGTGGGCGACGTCGCCGTGTAGTGGCGCAGCCGGTGCAGCGAGAAGTCGACGCGTGCGGCCGTGAACAGCGCGAGCGGATGCGGCTCGCCCGGCGCCGGCTCGAACGTGCCGTTGACGATGCGGTCGTCGAGATACGACAGGTCGGGCGTGTCGAAGATGTCGCGCATCGCGAGCAGGCGGTCGCGATCGAGTTCGCCCTCGAGATGAATGCCTTCCGGAAACGCGAAATGGATCGGAATCGGCTGCGACGACACGCCGATCTCGATCTTCACATGGTGGTTCTTCGACAGCAGGCGCAGTTGCTCGCGGTAGTAGTTCGCGAAGAGATCGGGGCGCGTGACCGTCGTCTCGAATACGCCGGGGCCCGCGACGAACCCGTATGAACGGCGCGAATCGACGTGCGTGTTGACGTCGGTGCGGATCCGCACGAACGGGTAGCACGCGCGCACGTGCTCGGTAATCGCTTCGTGGCGGCGATAGCGCGCAAACGCATCGCGCAGGAAGCCCGTATTCGTGTCGTAAATGGCGGACAGCCGCGCGACGGCGGCGATCGGATCGTCGAAAGCCTCGACCGACGGGCTTTCGGGCGTCAGCACATGGTGCCGGCGGCTCAAATCGTTCTTCATTTTCATCACCTCGTCAGATCCGACGACATTACCACGGAACCCGGTCGCCTTTATGGCTGCCCCTGCGCACGCGGGGGCCGGACGGCGCGCAGTATTTGCTAAAATCGGTAGGTTCACTGGAGACTCATCATGAAGCCGCTCATTTTCGTCGCCGCTGCCGTCGCGTTTGCCGCCGCCAGCGTCGCTCACGCCGCCGGCGGCACGCCTGACGCCGACGCGCAGGCCCGGGCCGAGGCCAACGAAGCCGCCGGCCTGCCCGATCTCCGCAAGATCAACCGGCCGGGCGCCGAAGTCACGTCGAAAGTGGACTTCGCCGACATCCGCCGCACGCCGAGCTTCCACGAAAAAAGCAAGAACGGCACCGAAGTCACCGAGTACCGCGACCGCGGCAAGCCGGTCGAGATCGACGTGAAGTCGAACTTCGGCACGCGCTACCAGATGAGCTCGACGCCCGACACGTCGCCGAAGCCGCACGACGCGGGCGTCCCGATCACGCGCCTGCCGTCGCTGAACCTGCGCTACTGATGATTCCGTGGCGCGGCGCACCGATCGCGCCGCGCCGCCCCTTCACCTGCTGTCGCGATGCACGCCGCCCGCGTGCCGACACCCTGACCTCACGCATCCCGCATGGCCGTTTTCACCGCTGTTTCCGACTCCGATCTCGCGCAATGGATGCGCCACTATGAACTGGGCGACGTGCTTGCGTTCCGCGGCATTCCGTCCGGTATCGAAAACAGCAATTTCTTCCTGACGACGACGCGCGGCGAATACGTCCTCACGATCTTCGAAAAGCTCACGGCGCAGCAGCTGCCGTTCTACCTCGACCTGATGCGCCACCTGGCCGCCCACGGCGTGCCGGTGCCGGACCCGGTCCCGCGCGACGACGGCGCGTTGTTCGGCGAGCTGCACGGCAAGCCGGCCGCGATCGTCACGAAGCTCGACGGCGCGGCCGAACTCGCGCCCGGGATCGAACACTGCATCGAGGTCGGGCAGATGCTCGCGCGCCTGCACCTCGCGGGGCGCGACTATCCGCGCAGCCAGCCGAATCTGCGCAGCCTGCCGTGGTGGCAGGAGAACGTGCCGGCCATCGTGCCATTCGTCACGGACGCGCAACGTACGCTGCTCGAAGGCGAGCTCGCGCACCAGGCCGGCTTCTTCGCGTCGGACGACTATGCGGCGCTGCCGGCCGGGCCGTGCCATTGCGACCTGTTCCGCGACAACGTGCTGTTCGCCCACGCGGCGCCCGGCACCGGCCACGACGTACGGCTCGGCGGCTTCTTCGACTTCTACTTCGCGGGCTGCGACAAGTGGCTGTTCGACGTGGCGGTGACCGTCAACGACTGGTGCGTCGATCTCGCGACCGGCGTGCTCGACGTCGCGCGCGCCGACGCGCTGCTGCGCGCATACCAGACGGTCCGGCCGTTCACGGCCGAGGAGCGCCGCCACTGGAGCGACATGCTGCGCGCCGGTGCGTACCGCTTCTGGGTGTCGCGCCTGTACGACTTCTACCTGCCGCGCGCGGCCGAGATGCTCAAGCCGCACGACCCCGGTCATTTCGAACGCATTCTGCGGGAGCGTATCGCGCATACGCCCGCGCTTCCCGAGATCCAAACCGCATGCAACTGATCGAAGTGCCCGCCAAAACGGGCTATGTCTGGTTCCGTCAAGGCATCTGGCTGTTCCGCCGGAATCCGCTCGCGTTCATCACGCTGTTCTTCACGTACCTGCTCGCCATTACGCTGGTGTCGCTGGTGCCCGTGATCGGCGCGGCGCTGCCGCTGGTGTTCATTCCCGGCATCGCGGTCGGTTTCATGGCCGCGTGCCGCGACACGGTGGCCGGCAAGACGGTGATGCCGACGATCCTAGTCGACGGCTTTCGCTCGTACGGCGCCGTCGCGACCCAGCGGCTGCTCGCGCTCGGCGTGATCTACGTCGCGTCGATGGTGCTGGTGTTCGCCGCTTCGTCGTTCGTGGACGGCGGCGCGCTGTTCCACGTGATGATGGGCGCGGCCGACGAGGCAAACACGACGCCCGAGACGCTGGCTGCCCAAGGCACGCTCGGCGCGCTGTTCTTCGCGACGCTGCTCTATCTGCCGGTCGCGATGCTGTTCTGGTTCGCGCCGGTGCTGGTCGCGTGGCATGACGTCCCGCCCGCGAAGGCGCTGTTCTTCAGCGTGGTCAGTTGCTGGCGCAATCGCGGCGCGTTCATCGTGTACGGCGTGCTGTGGTTCAGCGTCGCGCTCGGCACGTCGCTCGCGCTGTCGCTGCTGCTGCAGGCGCTCGGCGCCGGTGCGTATGCGCTGACGATCATGATGCCGGTGACGATCATCATCGTCACGATGCTGTACTGCTCGTTCTACGCGACCTATCGCGGCTGCTTCGGCGTACAGGAACCGGGCGCGACCACGACGATGTCGGGCCGCTGACTCTTCTTCCGGCCGGCGCGTGTCGCCGGCCGTCATGCCGTTTCTCGCGTCGGGTCGTCGCCCGGCGCGCGTTTGGTCGTCCCCCTTTTTTCGGTATCGACCGCCTCCGGTCGTCTCGGGTCGCCCCTGTTCAACGCGATCTTTTGCGCGCAAAATAATTTGCGTACAAATCGTTCGCGCAACCATCGCGCTTCCCCGAATCATGGATCGCCTGCCTCCGCTGCCCCAGACGCTCGACGAGCAACTGTGCTTCGCGCTTTACTCGACTTCGCACGCGATGACGAAGGCGTACAAGCCGCTGCTCGACAAGCTGTCGCTGACCTACCCCCAATATCTCGCGATGCTCGTGCTGTGGGAACGCGACGACATGGCCGTGAAGGACGTCGCCGCGCGGCTCGACCTCGATCCGGCCACGGTCACGCCGCTGCTCAAGCGGCTGGAAGCGCTCGGTTACGTGGAGCGCGTGCGCAGCGCGACTGACGAGCGCGTCGTCAACGTGCGCGTGACGCCGGAAGGCCGTGCGCTGAAGGATCGCGCGCGCTCGGTGCCCGCCGACCTCTTTTGCGCGATGCAGCAAACGCCCGAATTCCTGATCAGGCTGCGCGCCGATCTGCAGCAGTTGCGCGACGCGCTGTCGGTGGCCAACGACCGCTGACGCGCAAGCGCCGACCGACTCGCCCGGCGCCGCCGGGTTTTTCTTGCAAATTTCATTTGCACACTAATGATTTGTGTTCTATATTTTCCTCGTGGCCGACGACACCCCGTCTTACCGGCCCGCTTTTTCCTCTCTTCCCGACAGGAGCTGCACGATGAACATTCTGTACAAGACCAGCGCCACGAGCACGGGCGGCCGCGACGGCCGCGCGGTATCCGCCGACCACAAGCTGGAAGTGAAGCTGGCCGCGCCCCGCGAACTCGGCGGCACGGGTGCGGAAGGCACGAATCCGGAGCAACTGTTTGCCGCAGGTTACTCGGCCTGTTTCCTGAGTGCGATGAAATTCGTCGCGGGCCAGAACAAGCAGACGCTGTCGGCCGATACGCAAGTCATGGCGGAAGTGGGCATCGGCCCGAACGATGCCGGCGGCTTCGGGCTCGACATCGAGCTGCGCGTGTCGCTGCCGGGGTTCGACAAGGCCGACGCGCAGGCGCTGGTCGACAAGGCGCACCACGTGTGCCCGTATTCGAACGCCACGCGCAACAACGTACCGGTGCGCCTGACGGTCGTCTGACGCGACGCAGATTCGGCAAAATGCAAAAAAGGCGCGTGCGGCATGGTGCCGCACGCGCCCTTTTTTGCGCGAATCGTCGAAATGGCGGGCCGGCAGGCCCGCGTGCGCCGCTTAGCGTGCGCCGATCGAATACGGGCGGTTCAGCGCCGCGTCGCGATCGATCTTGCGCATGCGGAATTCGAGGTCGTAAATATCGGTGGCTTCGGCCAGGTACGCGTCGGCGCGCTCTTTCGCGGCCTTTTCAGCATTCTTGGTCAGCATCAGGAAGAGGTGGCTCAGCAGGTACATGTTCGATCTCGCAAAGGTTCTATGACTAGGGTTTTCCCGAATTATAGGGAAAACCCTAGTCTTTGGCCAGCGTCAATCAAACGATGCGTCGTTCGGCCGCCACAGTGCGCTGATTGGCGGCAAAAAAGGCCCAGATCATCGCACTTGCGTCGGGGCCGACTGCCGCGTGAAACGGCACGGCTTCGTCGCCGCCGGCCCACGCGTGATCGAGCCCTTTCACGTGGCAAAGCCGCACTACCGGCTCGCCGTCGCGGCACACGTCGGTAATCTGGGCGCCGGTTTCGCGCGTCTCGACCCGCTCGCCGCCGCGCAACGCGCCCCGGCTGTCGGCGAGGCCGTTCAGGCGCATGAACTGCACGGTCAGTTGATCGGCATTCTTCGGCGCGACGACCCGATCGCCGTCGCCCTGGACGATCAGCGCGGGCATGCCCGGATACGCGCCGGCTTCGACCAGCGCATCGACCGCCGCGGCCGGATTCTCCCGCAGGCCGCGCCGCATCACGTCCATCGCGGCGATGCCGGAATTCGCCTCGCCGAGCGCGGGGCCGGAGTGCAACGCGACCGCCGCGAAGCGCTCCGGATGGTGCAGCGCAAGAAGCGATGCGAGGCCCGCGCCGGCCGACAGGCCCGCGACGTAGACGCGCGATGCGTCGAAGCCGTGCTCATCGACCAGCGCGTCGACCAGTGACGCCACCGCGTCCGCCTCGCCCCGCCCCGCACGATCGGTGTCCTCGTACCAGTGCCAGCAACCATGCGCGTGCGCGCGCAACGACTGCTCGGGATACAGCACCGCGAAGCCGTGCTTGTCGGCCAGCAGGTTCATCCGCGTGCCCTGCGCGAATTCGTCGACGGACTGCTGGCAGCCGTGCAGCATCACGACGAGCGGCATCGCGCCACGCCGGCGGCCGGGCGGCACGTAAAGCCCATACGCGAGATTCTGGACGAGGCGGCCGAGCGCGGGCGCCATCGGATGTTCGCCGCGCGTCCACTCGCCCGCCGCCCATGCGGCCGCGCGCGGCCGTACGCGCGATTCGCGTGGCGGGGACGGATCGGACACGGCTGGCGAGGCCGCAGCCTCGAGTGCGTCGCGGGTGATGCGCTGCGCATCGCGCGCCGCTCGCTTGGCGGCCGGAGACAGCATGCGTTTCACGCCGCCCAGCCACACCTTGGTCAGACTTTTGGTCATCGATCGGGCTCGCAGTCAGGAAAAAATAGGGGCGCTATCAGAGCGCCGTAACGGATGCATCGTTCGACTTTGTGCAATGCACCATAACATTGTTTCCAGGATTTTTCCTGCACGCCGATCGTTCCCGGCGGCGATGCAAAAACGGGCCTCATGCGGACGCGGCGCTATACTGGGGCTTGGTCGCTTGTATCCGTTGTAGTCGTTCTTCCCGGCTCGCGCGTTGATTTAAGCATTCTCCCCGCCTTCGTTCGCCCCTTCCCGATGTTCGACTTGCCCGCTCACCTGTGGATCATGATCACCGCGTTCGGCGGCGCCGGCCTGACCTTGCCGCTCGCGATCACGATCGCCGTCTGGCTCGCGCTCGGCTACTCGTGGCAGCGCGCGGCCGCGTGGCTCGGCGTGCTCGCGGCCGCGATCGGCGTGGTGGCGCTCACGAAGATCGCATTCCTCGGCTGGGGCATCGGCATCCGCGCGTGGGATTTCACCGGGTTCAGCGGGCATGCGATGCTGTCGACGTCGGTGTATCCGGTCGCGATTTTCCTCGCGCTGATCCGCACGCGCACGCCGGTGCGGATCGCCGGCATCGCGCTCGGGCTCGCGGCCGGCGTCGCGGTCGGCGTGTCGCGGGTCGCGCTCGACGCGCATTCGCCGTCCGAATCGGTCACCGGCTGCATCGTCGGCGCGATCGCCGCCCTCGCGTTCATCGCCGGCTCGTGGCGCGCGACGCCGCACCGCTGGTCGGTGCCGGCGGTCGTCGCGAGCCTCGCCCTCGTCACCGTGGCGCTGCACGGCCTCACGGTGCCGTCGCACCGTTGGGTCACCCAGGTCGCGCTGCAACTGTCGGGCCACGAGCGCCCGTTCGTCCGCGCGCGCTGGAAGGCCAACCCGAACTACCACCCCGCCTCGCAGCCGTCATCGCTGCAGCGCACCGAATCGGCACCGCATACGCTTCACGCGTGACGGTTACCCCTTTTTACGTCTGACCATTTCATGCGCACCGTCGCATGAGCAGTATGTCGAGCGTTATAACCCACCCTATATTACGATTACGGTTTCCACCCATTCAAAACGAATTCGCCATGCGCTCATCCGTCCGTCCGCTTCGCCGCGCCCTGCTTCGCCTGCTGCCGATCGCCACGCTTGCCGCCGGGGTCGCGTTCAGCGCGCCTGCTTCCGCCGCCGACGAACTGGTCGTGTCGGCGGCCGCCAGCCTGACGAATGCGTTCAAGGCGGTCGGCGACGCGTACGAGAAGCAGCATCCCGACACCAAGGTGCTGTTCAACTTCGGCGCATCGGACGTGCTGATGCAGCAGATCGCCAAGGGCGCGCCGGCCGACGTGTTCGCGTCGGCCGACCAGAAGGCGATGGATCGCGCGGTGAGCGAGAAGGTGATCGTGCCCGGCACGCGCCGAGATTTCGCCGCGAACTCGCTCGTGCTGATCGTGCCGGCGGACAGCCACGCGGCCGCGCCGACGTCGCTGAACGACCTGACCGCGCCCGGCGTGAAGCGCATCGCGTACGGCGACCCGGCCTCGGTGCCGGTCGGCCGCTACACCGAGGGCGCGCTGCGCGCGGCCGGTGTGTGGGACGCCGTCAGCGCGAAGGGCGTGCTGGCGGCCAACGTGCGCCAGAGCCTCGACTACGTCGCGCGCGGCGAGGTCGACGCGGGCTTCGTGTTCGGCACCGACGCCGCGATCATGCCGGGCCGCGTGAAAGTCGCGCTGACGGTGCCGACCCAGACGGCCATCACCTACCCGATCGCCGTGGTCAAGGACAGCCGCCACGCCGCGCAGGCGCAGTCGTTCATCGATTTCGTCGCGTCGCCGCAGGGCCAGGCCGTGCTGTCGACGTTCGGCTTCAAGCCCGCCAAGTGAGCGTATCGCGATGCAAGACGCCTGGGTCCCGCTGCTGCTGTCGCTGAAGGTTGCCGGCTGGGCGACCGCGCTCGACATCGTGCTCGGCGTCGCGGCCGCGTTCGTGCTCGCGCGGTGGCGCTCGCCGCTGCGCGACGTCGTCGATTCCGTGCTGACGCTGCCGCTCGTGCTGCCGCCGACGGTGCTCGGCTATTACCTGCTCGTGCTGCTCGGCCGGCGCGGCGTATTCGGCGCATGGCTCGACAAGCTCGGCATCGAGCTGGTGTTCACGTGGCAGGGTGCGGTGATCGCGTCGATGGTCGTCGCGTTTCCGCTGATCCTGAAATCGGCGCGCGCGGCGTTCGAGGGCGTCGATCCGCATCTGGAGCGCGCCGCGCGCACGCTCGGGCTCGGCGAAGTCGCGGTGTTTTTCCGCGTGACGCTGCCGCTCGCCGCGCGCGGGATCCTCGCGGGGGCGCTGCTCGCGTTCGCGCGCGCGCTCGGCGAATTCGGCGCGACGCTCATGATCGCCGGCAACCTGCCCGGCCGCACGCAGACGCTGTCGGTCGCGATCTACGCGGCCGTGCAGGCCGGCGACGACGGCACGGCCAACTTCCTCGTGCTGGTGACGTCGATCACCTGCGTGCTCGTGCTGCTCGCGACCGGCTGGCTCGTGCCGTCGCGCGCCCGGCGGAGCCAGCTGACATGAAGCGCCCGTCCCGTCCGTATCGCCGGCGTCGCCAGGCGGCCGGCCTGCTTCGGCGGAGGGTCGAATGAGCATCGTCGTCGATATCCGCAAGACCTATGCGAACGCCGAGCGCCGCTTCACGCTCGACATGTCGTTCACGGCGACGACGCAGCGCGTCGTGCTGTTCGGACCGTCGGGCGCGGGCAAGAGCATGACGCTGCAGGCGATCGCCGGACTGCTGACGCCCGACGAAGGCACGATCGCGCTGAACGGCGAGCCGCTGTTCGACGCCGCGCGCCGCATCGACGTGCCGACCCGCGAACGCCGTGTCGCGTACCTGTTCCAGGACTACGCGCTGTTTCCGCATCTGAACGTGCGGCAGAACATCGCGTTCGGGCTCACGTCCGGGCTGCGCAACCCGCGCGCGAAGACGGCGCCGCCGGAGGTCGCGTACTGGCTGCGCGCGTTCGACCTCGAATCGCTCGCGGGGCAATATCCGTCGCAGTTGTCGGGCGGGCAGAAGCAGCGCGTGGCGCTGGCGCGCGCGCTGGTCGCGCAGCCGCGCATCCTGCTGCTCGACGAACCGTTCGCAGCGCTCGACGGCGCGATGCGCCAGCGCATGCGTCATGAGCTCGCCGAATTGCAGGCGCGGCTCGACATCCCGATGGTGCTGATCTCGCACGATCCCGACGACGTCGCCGCCTTCGGCGATCAGGTCGTGCAGTTGAGCGAAGGACGCGTGCGGGCGAGCGCGCCGCACGCCGAGTGGCCGACGCGCGTCACCTGAACGCGCGAGGCCGTGGTCGTGACCGTGGCGCTGGCCGCCACGTTGAAGCCTGAGAGACGCCGCGTTGCGGCACATGCTGAAAGCGGAAACGAAGCCGGTGCGATGCAGACGGGTGCGGCACCGGCTTCGCCCCGCCCCGCGGCGAGCCGCGCTGCGCGCCGGGTCAGCCCGTCACCGCCAGAATCACGCTCGACGCCTTGAACAGCGCGATCGCCCGCCGGCCGGCATCGAGCTGCAACGCGTCGACGCTGTCGTTGGTCACGACGGCTGTCAGCGTCCCGCCGCCGTCGAGCGCCAGCGTCACCTCGCTGTTCAGCGCACCCGCCGCGACGGCTTCGACGCTGCCGCACAGCTGGTTCCGCGCCGACACCTTCAGGGCGGGCCCGCCATCGTCGACCGCGAGCACGACCCACGACGCCTTCACCAGCGCGCACGCGCTCGCGCCTTCCCGCAGCCCGAGCACCTCGGCGCTTTCGTGCGTCAGCACGGCGACGACGGATTGCCCGCCAGGCAGCGCAAGCGTCACCTCGTCGTTGACGGTGCCGCGCACGATCGTCGCGACCTTGCCGAACAACTGGTTGCGCGCGCTCGTCTTCATCCCGATCCGGCCGATCAGCGCCCAGTCGACGTCGAAGCCGGCAACGGCCGCGCTCGCGGCCTCGATGAAGCGGCGATGCTCGCGCTCGATCGTGCGGAATGCGGCGATCAGCGACGTCGCGCGCGGCGTCAGCGTCGTGCCGCCGCCACCCTTGCCGCCGGTCGAACGCGCGACGAGCGGTTCGCCGGCGAGATTGTTCATCGTGTCGACCGCGTCCCACGCGGCCTTGTAGCTGAGGCCGACGGCCTTCGCCGCGCGCGTGATCGAACCGGTGTCGCCAATCGCTGCGAGCAGCGCGATGCGCGTCGCGCCGCCGAGCGTCTGTTCGCCGGCGCGCAGCCACAGCTCGCCGCCCAGTTCGAGCGGTTCGGCGGACGAGGAAGAATGCGGTGCGTCGGTCATCATCGGCATGCGTGCGGGAAACGGGCGGCCATTATAGGGGCGGCGCGCGGCGCTCAGCCCGGCTTGCCGCCGAGCTTCGGCGCCCGCAGGCTGGCCAGTAGCGTCTCGGCGTCGCGCGCCGCCCGCTGTTCGAGCGCGGCGCCGTAGCCGCGCACGAAACCGAGCTGGTACGGCGGCGCCGCCAGTTGCTCGAGATGATGCAGCGCGACCATCGCGTCGTTCGCCTCGCCGAGCACGCTCTGCACGCGCGCCAGCGTCTTGATCGTCTCGTTGCGCGTGCGGCGCGACGCCAGCGACGCGAAGAATTCGAGGGCGTAGCGCAGCCGCTTCGCGTCGATCCGCACCTGATGGCGTGCCGCGGTGTCGAGCGACGTGAGCGACGGCGATCCGTAGAGATGGCCGAACAGCCGCCGCACACGCTTGGTCGCGTGACGCCGCAGCGACGGCGCGGCGTCGCCGTCGGCCGCCGGCAGTGCGAGCGCGCTCAGCCATTCGAGCCAGCCGAGCGTGAGCCGCGCATAGCGAGCCGAATGCAGCGCCTGCCGCAACTCGACGCGCGCGGCCGTCGACTGCGCGCGGGCGGCGTCGAGCGTGCCGTCCCAGTCGCCGCCGCCGCCGTCGGCCTCGATCAGCGCGGGCAGACTCTCGGTCGCGAACACGTCCCAGTCGCGCACCGTACCGAGCAGCGCGGCGAGCCAGCGCAGGTCGACGCCGAGCGTGTCCTTCCATTGACGGTCGGTGAAGCGCGGGAAGAAGCGCATCAGCGTACGCAGGCGGCGCAGCGCGACGCGCATCTGGTGCACGAATTCGGGATCGTCGCGATCGAGCACGCCGCATTCGTTGCCGAGCCACTGCGCGGTGATGTCGCCGGCCAGTGCGAACAGCGCGGCGCGCTGGGTACGGATGCCGGTCAGGTCGACGGACTGCGCCTTGACCAGCGCGGCAGCTACCGGCCCGCCCGCACAGGCGCGGTCGATCACGCTCGTCAGTTGCACGAAGGCGGGCCACGCGCCGCTCAGTTCGCGCGCCGCGGCAAACAACGCGTGCAACGCGGCCGTGCGCGCGGCCACGGTCTCCCAGTCGGGCGCGGCCAGGCGCAGCTCGACGTAGCGGCGCGGCGGCTCGCCGCCGCCGTGCAGCGTGATGTCGTCGAGCGTCATTTCGACCACGACGCCGCTGTCGTCGGCCCAGCGCCCGCGCCGCCGTTCGCTGACGAGGCGCAGCGCCGACGCTTCAGGCTGCGCATCGGCGGCGTACGCGGCGGCGTTCGGCGCGACGCCGTTCACGTCGGCAGCCGGCGCATCGGCATCGGCTGCGTTCGCTGCAGCGGTCGCGAGCACCGGCCGCGGCGTCGCGACGACGATACCCGCGTGCTCCGCGTCGAACAGTTCGCGCTGCGTGATGCCAGGGGCGAACGTCCCGGTGCGCGATGCGACGACCCGCGTGCCATGCGCGTTCGATTCGACCCAGGTCCACCAGTTCGCGCCGGGGCTCCGCTCGGCCTCCTCGATCTGGCAGGGCTCGATCGTCACGCGCTCGTGGCCGCGCCGCATCCGGACCTGCGGGCAGATCCGCCACGCACGCACGAGTTCGGCGCCGAAGTCGCGCTGCGCGCCCCGGGCGCGGCTTGCGCCCTTGACCGGCCACCCTTCCAGCGACAGCGACAACACGATTTCCAGCACACGCGACATGGAGGCTCCTGCACATGAAGGATCGCCGGCGCATCGACCGCGCCGGCGTCGCTCGTGAAGCAGCTTCCATAGTACACGCCGCCAAAACGCGCAGGTGTCGATCCGGCCCCGTCGCCCTGCGGCAGGTCAAGCCGGCACGTCAGACGGCGTATTGCGCGATGCCGTTGCCGAACGACCAGTTCTCCTTCAGCACCTCGACGAGACCGATGAATACGTCCTGCTGCCGTACGCCGGGCTCCCGCGCGAGGTTCTCGACGATCGTCCGGTACAGCGCCCGCTTCTGCTCGAGCGTGCGCGTGTTGTTCGCGGTGATCTGGATCATCACGAGATCGTCGCTGCGCTCGATATCGTAGTAGTGACGGCCGAACACGAAGTTCTCGGCCGCGTGCTCGGTCACGACCATGAAGATGTCGTCCTCGGGGACGTTGAACGTCTGCATCAGCGCGCGGTGCACGCCGTCGACGAGGGCCCTGCGGTAGGCGGCCGGCTTGCCTTCGCGTACGGCGATACGGGTGAATGGCATGGTCCTGCTCCTGTCGGTGAGTAGCGTTGAAGAACGAAAACACAGCGTCAGGTTAGGTGCGTCGATCTATAATTAACAGTCATTGATAAATATTTCATTTATTTTCATTTGAAATGAAAGTCCTCGATCTCGATGCCGTCCGCGCGTTCGTGCTGGTCGCCGATCTCGCCAGCTTCACGCGCGCCGCCGAGGCGCTCGGCACCACGCAATCGGCCGTCAGCCTGAAGCTGAAGCGGCTGGAAACCCATCTCGGCAAGCCGCTGCTGGCGCGCACGCCGCGCGTCGTCAAGCTGGCCGCCGACGGCGAGAATTTCCTGCCGGCCGCCCGCGCGCTGCTCGACGCGCACGAGCATGCGCTCGGCGCGATCTCGAACGGCACGGTTCGCCTGTCGCTCGGCGTCAGCGAGCACGTCGCGGTGCCCGACCTGCCGGCCGTGCTCACGAGCCTGCATCGGCAGGATCCGGGGTTGTCGCTGGAAATGCATCTCGGGGCATCGACGGGCCTGCTCCCGCAATACGACGAACGGCGGCTCGACGCGGTGATCGTCCGGCACGAGCCCGGCGAAGATCCGCCGCGCGAAGACGGCACGCCGCTGTTCACCGAGCCGCTGGCCTGGCTCGCCGCGCCCGACTGGGCGCCGCGCGCCGGCGAGCCGCTGCCGCTCGCGGTGCTGGCCGGCCCCTGCGGCGTGCGGGCCGCCGCGCTGCGCGCGCTCGACCGCGCGGGGCTGCCATGGCGCGAGCGCTTCACGGGCGGCGGGGTCGCGGCGGTCACGGCGGCCGCCGCGGCGGGGCTTGCCGTCTGCCCGCTCGCGCGGCGCGTCGCCCCGCGCACGCTGGTCGACGTCGGCGCGAAATTCGGGCTGCCGCCGCTCCCGCAGTCGCAGGTCGTGCTGTATTCGCGCGTCCGCGACGCCCGCGCCGCCGCCGCGCTGCGCAGGTTCGCCGACAGTCTTGCCATCTCGGCGTAAACTAGCGGGCGCCGCCACAATCTCCAGACGAATTCCGTTGACGTCCTCCTCTCCCTAAAGGGAAAGGATCCCCACACCTGGCGATGCACGTCCGCATCGGAGAATGTTCAGCGCAGCGTTGATATCACGATCATGCACGACACCACAGCCATCGCAGGCCCACTCTCTCATTCTCAGTCCCGCGATACCTTTCGGCCGCGTCGTGCTGTCTTTCGATCCGCACGCCGAACAGGACTGGGTCGAACCGCTTTCGTCCACTTCTTCGAACGTGGCCCCGTGCGCGATCGCTTTATAGCGGAGCTTGTTTCGGAAGGACGATCAGGATGCGTCGTAGACGCTCTTCGCCATCCTGGTTCTGGCGAGTTTTGCGGCCGACACGTTGCCGACCGCGATGTAATCGAAGCGCCGCACCAGATCGAGCGCGAGCTTGTGTTGGAAATCGGCACGCGCATTCGCGACCTTGGCGTGCAGCTTCGCGATATGTCGCTTGTGCTTTCGTGCTCGCTGCGCTTTCGCCAGCTTTTCCGCCGCTCGTCGACCGAACTGGTCATTGGGCAGTTTCTCGCCGGTCGAAAGTGTGGCGAAGTCTTTCAGGCCGAGATCGATGCCGACACCGGAGCGGATCGGGCGGGCCTGCACATCGGGCATCTCGATCACGATATTCAGGAACCAGTTGCCGCGCGCATCCCGCGCGAAGTTGGTCCCGTCCTTGATCTTGCCTTCGGGAAGCGGTCGGCTGTTAAACACGCGAAAGGTGTTGCCGGCGAAACGGAACGCGTCGCCCTCGCGCTTCAGGTCACGTCCCTTCAGCGGCACCCAGCCGAGCGATTTCCTGCCGCGATAGCGCAGGTAGGGCCGACGGTGCTGACTGCGCGACTTCGCATATTGCTCGCACGTCGCGTTGATCGTGCCGGAGTGGATGTCGAGTTCCTTGCTGCTCCCCGTCGTCAGCACGTTCAGGTCGAATCCTGTAGGCCACTTCTTGCCCCACTTGAGCGCGTGCTTCTGCGTGTCATTGCAGAAGTTCCAGACGTAGTTCACCGCGCGGCTCTGCTTGTTAAGCAGTCCGTTGAGCGATTTCACCCGGTAGCGGTAGACAAGGATCATGCAGGTGATCCTAACCCGTGGAAGAAGCTGTCTGTCAACAGCACGCCTTTCCTCCCCGTCCTGAAGGACGGGGTTTCTCGGAGCAACTGATGAAGCCCGACGCCCGCAAGCACCTCCGCGCCAATCTGCTGATGCTCGCCGCCGCCGCGATCTGGGGCTCCGCTTTCGTCGCGCAACGCCTGAGCCTCGACGTGATCGGGCCGTTTCTGTTCACCGGGCTGCGCTTCCTGCTCGGCGCGCTCGCGCTGGTGCCGCTGCTGATGGTGAATACGGCGTCGCGCGCGCAGCTCGCGGCAATCCGGCGCGAACCGGCCCTGCTGCTGCCGGGCCTCGCGCTCGGCGCGCTGCTCGCCGTGTCGATCTCGCTGCAGCAGTTCGGCCTGCAATACACGCGGATCGCCAACGCCGGCTTCATCAGTTCGCTGTATGTCGTGATCGTGCCGCTGATGGGCGTGTTCGCGCGCCACCGGATCGGCGCGGGCACGTGGTTCGGCGCGTTGCTGGCCGCGATCGGCCTGTATTTCCTCAGCATCGACGAGCACTTCTCGGTGCTCTACGGCGACTGGTTCCAGCTCGCGGGCGCCGTCATCATCGCAGGGCACGTGATGGCGGTCGGCCATCTCGCGAAACGCCACGATCCGCTCGTGCTCGCGTTCCTGCAGTTCGTCGTGTGCGGCATGGCGTGTCTCGCGGTCGGCCTGGCGGTCGAACCGGTCAGCGTCGCGATGCTGCGCGGCGCGCTGCCGACGCTGCTGTACGGCGGGCTGCTGTCGGTCGGCGTCGGCTATACGCTGCAGGTCGTCGCGCAACGCGACGCGGCGCCCGCACACGCGGCCGTGATCTTCAGCATGGAAGGCGTGTTCGCGGCGATCGCCGGCTGGGCCGCGCTCGGCGAAACGCTGACGCTGCGCGCGCTCGTCGGCTGCGCGCTGATGCTGGCCGGCCTGCTCGCGTGCCAGTTGCTGCCGAACGGCGACGCACGGAAAAAGGACGAGGACGCGCTGCCGGCGTGACGCCCACCGTCCCTATAATGGCGATTCGCGTGACTTCCACGCCAACCGCTTCCGACAGGCCTGCTCCGTGACGTCCACTTCCGTCGATCCCGCCGCCGACCTGCTGCGCGAACGCGCAGCGCACTACGCCGCCCAGGCGGCGCTGTTCCTGCGCGACCAGGCGCTCTCCACCGCGTCGCACGACCTGCGCAGCCCGCTGAATGCGATGCACAGCTGGGCCTACGTGCTCGAGCGCCAGCTCGCCAATGCCGATCCGAACCTGCAACGCGCGCTCGCGGGCATCCGCACGGGCATCGACCAGCAGGTCGCGCTGATCGACGACGTGCTCGACGCGCCGCGCGCGGAAACGCGCACGCTCGCGCTCGCGCCGCGGCCGTTCGCGCTGCGCGCGCTGCTCGACGAGACGATCGCGCTCGTGCGGTTCGCGCTCGCCGACGCACGGCAGGTCGCGCTCGACACGACGCTGCCGGACGGCGAGCCGTCGCTCACCGTCGACCGCGAACGCGTCGCGCAGGCGCTCTGGACCATGCTCACGACGGCCGTCGAGGCCAGCGCCGCGGGCAGCCGCGTCGCGTTCGCATGCACGCGCGACGGCGCGCAGTTCACCGCGCGCGCCACCTGCACCGTGGACGCCGGCGTGCTCGTCGATCCCGCGCAGCCGCACGCGCTCGAATCGTTCGCCCGGCGCGAAATGCTGCGCGAGCGCGACGCGAAACGCAGCGCGTGGACGCTCGCGCTGTGCCAGCGCGTCGCACTCGCGCACGGCGGCACGTTCGCGCACGACATGTTCGCCGACGGCGCCGCCACTACCCTCACGTTCTCGATTCCCTGCGAGGCGCCGGTGTAAGCACGCGGCGACCAACACATTACAAATTCCTTTCAGGCTCTATACTGATGGGCCTGTCATAACCGGAGCGATTCTTTGTTACAGATCTTCGCGCTCATCGGCGCGTTGTTCCTGGTGGCCCTGAACGGGTTCTTCGTTGCGGCCGAATTCGGCCTCGTCAAACTCCGCGCGACGCGCGTCAAGACCCTCGCCCGCAAGCACGGCCTGCGCGGGCGTATCCTCAGCATCGTGCATGGCCGGCTCGACGCGTATCTTTCCGCGTGCCAGCTCGGCATCACGCTCGCGTCGCTCGGCCTCGGCTGGGTCGGCGAACCGGCGTTCGCGCAACTGATCGGCCCGCTGCTCGACGTGATCGGCGTCCACTCCGAACGCGTCGTGCACCTGATCTCGCTCGTGTTCGCGTTCTCGCTGATCTCGTTCCTGCACATCGTCGTCGGCGAACTCGCGCCGAAATCGATGGCGATCCGTCAGCCGGAGAAGGTCGGCCTGTGGGTCGCGCTGCCGCTCTACGCATTCTACTGGGCGATGTATCCGGCGATCTGGGTGCTCAATACCAGCGCCAACGCGGTCCTGCGGCTCGCGGGGCTGTCGGCCGACCACGGCGGCGACGCGCACTATTCGACCGACGAGCTGAAGCTGATCCTGCGCAGCCGCCGCAGCGCGGCCGGCAATGCGGCCCAGCCGGCGCGCGGCACGTACACCAACGACGAGTGGAACACGCTCGCGCACTCGCTCGATTTTTCGTCGATGACCGTGTCGGACCTGATGCGGCCGGCCCATGAAATGATCGGCCTGCGGCGCGACCTGCCGCTGCCCGACAACATGGAGATCGTCGCGCGGCACCGCTTCAGCCGCTATCCGCTGTTCGAGGATGCGTCGCGCGAACAGGTGAGCGGGCTGATCCACCTGAAGGACCTGTTGCTCGCGCGTCACGCGGGCGCCGCGCTCGAGGACCTGTCCGACTACGTGCGCCCGGTCCAGTACGTGAAGCCCGACACGCCGGCGCTCGAGCTGTTCCGCCGCTTCCGCAAGGGCGCCCCGCACTTCGCGCTGGTCGGCAACAAGGGCGAGAAGCCGATCGGCTTCCTGACGCTCGACAACCTGCTCGGCGCGCTGGTCGGCCAGATCCACGACGAGTTCCGCCAGGGCGATGCCGACTGGAGCCGCCTCGACGACGGCACGCTGATGGGCAAGGGCAGCCTGCCCGTCGTGTCGCTCGAACAGGCGCTCGGCATCGACATCGACGAAGGCCGCGCGGAATCGGTCGGCGGCCTCGTGATCCAGGCGCTCAGCGACCTGCCGACCGAAGGGCAGCGCGTGGTGTTCGATCGCTTCGACGTCGTCGTGAAGAAGATGAACGGGCCGCGTATCGTGCTCGTGCGCGTCTACCCGAGGGTCGCGAAAGAGGCCGACGAATGACGGCCGCGCGTCGCGTCGCGCGATGAACGCGCCGCTGCCGCGCTGCTGCGTGATCACGCCGGAACCGGCGTCCGCGTCGGCGGCCGATCGGGCCGCGTTTCTCGACCGGCTGTCGGCCGTGCTCGCGCGCGGCGAAACGCTCGTGCAACTGCGCGTGAAATCGCTCGACGCGGCCGCGTTCGCGTCGCTGGCCGCCGCGGCGCTCGCGCGCTGCGACGCAGCCGGCGCGTATCTGATGCTGAACGGCCCGATCGATGCAGCCGGCGTGATGCGGCTCGACGGCGCCGGCTGGCATCTCGACGGCACCGCATTGCGCGCCGTCGCGCAACGGCCGCTGCCGGCCGGGCGCCGGGTGTCCGCCGCGTGCCACTCGCACGACGACCTGCTGCTGGCCGCGCACGCGGGCGCGGATTTCGTCACGCTGTCGCCGGTGCTGCCGACGCTCAGCCACCCCGGTGCGCCGACGCTCGGCTGGGCGCAATTCGGCACGCTGGCCGCACAGGCCGCGATGCCCGTGTTCGCGCTCGGCGGCATGACGCGCGCGCATCTCGACGACGCACGCCGTCACGGCGCGTACGGCATCGCGGGCATTCGCGGGTTCTGGTAATTCGGCGCCTTGCGGCAGCGCGGCCGGGCAGGACCGCCCGGCTTCGGTGCTTCACGCGTTCATCGCGTCAGGCGTTCAGGTTCGGACGCATCCCGCGCCACGAACCGTCGTCGACGCGACGCACATCGTGCGTCAGCGCGTAGCGATTGACGTCGCCCGTCAGCCACGCGACGAGCGAATACGGCGGCAACTCCCCATCATCGACCCGGTCGCGCGCGCGCGCCGGCGTCTCGAATACCACCCGCCCTCGCGGTGCGTCGAACGGCACCGCATCGGGCGACAGGTTCAACGCGATCGTCAACGTTTCGTCGTCGGCGAGCCGCCATGATGCGCACAGCGCGTCGGCATCGCCGTCGCCGTCCGCTTTCAGCGCACGGGCATCCTGCGGCCGGCAATCGGACAGCCGCGGCGCAATCAGCTTCGCGCGCACCGCGAGCGCCGACTGCACGAAATGTGCGCGGTCGATGTCGCGCGCGGTTTCGTCGAAGATCAGCGGGATCTGCGGCGTGAGCAGCGACAGCGCAAGCCCGGCCAGACCGGCCGCCTGCCCGTGATCGCCCGGGCCGCTGTCGCGCCATGCGCCGTCGGACAATACGAGCGACGTCAGCGACAGGCCGCCGTCGACGGCCATCCCGTCCGCCGACGCGGCCGGCTGGTACGCCGCGCCGGCTGCCGTCAGCGCGCGGGCGAGCGTGTGAATCGACTGGTGCGTGGAAATGCCTTCATGCGCCGACGTGTCGCGCCCCGTGAGCCGGTGCAGCGCGCGTTCGCCGCAGCCGTTCCACTGTGCATCGAAATGGGTATCGGCGAGATGAGCCGGATGCCGCTCGCTGCCGAGTACGAGATGGATCAGCCGGTCGGCCGGCACGGCGGCGCGCACGCGATCCGCGATCTCGCGCAGCCACGACACGCCGATCCGGTCGGCTTCGCGCAGGCGCAGCCCGTCGCAGCGGTATTCGTCGATCCAGTACAGCGCGTTGTCGCAGAAGAAATCGCAGACTTCCGGATGATCGAGCGCGAGCGGCGCGGCCTGCAGCGGATCGTCGCGCGTATGGAAGAACGGCCCCGCGTAGTGACGCAGCGCATCGGTGCCGCTGCCGAAGCGCGCGTAGTCGAGCTCCAGCAGCACCGCGAGACCGTAGCCGTGCGCATCGTCGATCAGCGCCTTCAGCGCATCGGGGCCGCCTTCGGCCGCGAGCGGCGCGAACGGCAGGCTGTCGTGCGGCGACGCGAGCAACTCCAGCGCGGTCACGCCGAGCCGCGCGAGCTGCGGCAGGCGGCGGCGCACGCCGTCGAAGCCGCCCACCGCGTGCGGACGGATCGCATAGAGCGCGATGTCTTCCCACGCGCGCCCGTGCCAGAACGTATTGCGCCACGTGAATGCGCGCGGATCGACGACCTCGCTCGGGCCGTTGAGCCCCTCGGGTTGCGAGCGCGATGCGGGATCGGGAATCGACACGGTATCGTCGAGACGATAGCGGTAACGCGCGCCCGCGCCGCAGTCGACGAAGACTTCGAACCAGTTCGGGCCGGCGCTCGACATCGGGACGAGCGTCGGGCCGTAGCCGGTATCGAGTTCGAGCTGAACGTGTGCGCTGCCGGGCGCCCACACGCGGAAATGCGTGCGCGGTGTCGTGCAGAGCGCGCCGCAGGGCTGCGCGCCAAACGGCAAACAATGGATGTAGTGCTGCGCGTACGGATCGTGCGGACAATCTGACATCATGCGCTCCTCGTGCGTACCGAGCGGCATGGCCGCGCCGATGGCGCAGCGCATCGGGGCCCGGCATGCGAAGCCAGGCTGGGGGGAGAGAAACGAGTATGCGCTGGATTCGCCACCGCGATGCATCGTGGTCAGACATTTTTAAATGCGAATCGACCCCGGCAAAGCGCCCGTTGGAAATCGGCCGGCGCACGCCGACGAGTCGGGTAGTCGGCATACCGGAATGACCGCTCGCCTTGTTGCGCCGGCCGCGTGCCCCTACGCTCTGCGTCATGCCCCGCGGACACGTCGTCCGCCCCCCGACCCGAGGAACTCCGCCATGTCGCTTCCCGCCAGCGCCGCGAAATTCGATCCGTCGCGCGCACACGAATACGCCGAGCAATCGCGCATCGCGCTCGCCGGCTACGACGCCTGTCACGAACTCGCCGCATGCATGCTCGCGTCGGCGGTCGGCGTGCCCGATGCACGGATGCTCGTCGCGGGCGCGGGCGGCACGGGACAGGAAATCTGCGTCGCGGCCGCGCTCGAACCGGGCTGGCGATTCACGGCCGTCGACCCGTCCGCGCCGATGCTCGCGCTCGCGCGCTCGAACGTCGAAGCCGCGGGGTTCGGCGCGCGTACGACGTTCGTCGAGGATGGCGTCGACGCGTTGCCCGACGCGCCCGCATTCGACGGCGCGACGCTGATCGGCGTGCTGCATCACGTGCCGGGCGACGACGCGAAAGCCGCGCTGCTGCACGCGCTCGCACGACGCCTGAAGCCCGGCGCGCCGCTCGTGCTCGCCGGCAACCATCGCCGCTACGCGGACCACCCTCGCCTGCTCGACGCCTGGCAGCAGCGCTGGCGCATGAAAGGCGCCACGCCCGACGCCGTGCGCGCGCAACTCGGGAAGATCCTGCAGGGCGCCGATCCGCCCGAGTCCGAGGAAGTCGTGTTCGCGCTGCTGCGCGAGGCGGGCTTCGATGCGCCGCTGCGTTTTTTCGCGAGCCTGTTCTGGAGTGCGTGGATCGCGGTGCGGCGCGCATGACGGTTCGATGCGGCGCGCCACGCCATTCAGGCACGCGCCGATGCCGTTCTTCTCGCGGCCGATCGCGCGCGCTCTCGCCGCGATCGATGCCCGGCCGGCCTACGGGCGGGCGCTGGAACGCGACCGCCGGCACGCCCCTCCCGAGTAACCGGCGTCAGTTCAGCAACCCCGCCGCGACGTTGATCGACAAGCCGAGCACGGCCATGTTGAAGTAGAACGACAGGACCGACTGCGCGAGCACCGAGCGCCGCGCGGAGCGATTCGCGAGCGACACGTCGGCCGTCTGCGACGCGACCGCGAGCGTGAACGCGAAATACAGGAAATCCCAGTAGTCGGGCTCCGGGTTGCGGTCCGGAAAACGGAGCGCGCGATCGCTGCTCGGCGAGCCGTAATAGAGCCGCGCATAGTGCAGCGTGAAGATCGTCGGAATCAGGAACCACGCGCCGAACAGCGTCGCGCCCGTGATCGCGTAGTGGCTGAGTCCCGCGCTGAAGCCGACGCTCTTCACGGTCGCGAGTTCGATCGCGATCGCGGCCACGCTCGCGACGGTCGCGAGGCACACGACGGTCAGCACGGTCGTCGCGTTTTCATCCTCGCGGATCGCGACTTCGCGCACCTTGTGATGATGCGCGGTGACCATGCGCACCCACATCAGCACCAGGTACAACCAGACCGCGCAATCCCAGCCGATCAGCGCCCGCGCGGTGGGGCGCAGCTGAAACGGCAGCAGCACCGCGCACAGCACGCCGGCGACGAAAGCCGCGACCATGCGCGGCCGGTTGCGTAATACCTGCGGATAAAACGTCATCGCGTGATTCCGAAAGCAAATGGAAAGGGTTCGGCCGGTGCGCCGCACCGACGGGTAACGCGCCCCGATTATCGCCATTCCATCGTTGCGTGGCGATGGGCGCGAGCGCCTAAGATAAGGGGATGACTGCCACCCCCCTGCTCTGCCGCCACCCCGCGAACGCGGCCGGCCGCGACTTCGTCGTCGGCGACCTGCACGGCTGCGTCGACGTACTGCGCGCGCTGCTGCACGACGTCCGCTTCGATCCGGCCCGCGACCGGCTGTTCTCGGTCGGCGATCTCGTCGACCGCGGCCCGGCCTCCGACACCGCGCTCGATCTGCTCGACCGGCCGTGGTGCCACGTCGTGCGCGGCAATCACGAGGAAGTGCTGAGCCTCGTCGCGCGCGGCAAGCTGCCGCCCGACGCGTGGCGCGGCATCGGCGGCGACTGGGGCGCCGACCTGCCGCCGGACCGGCTGCGCGCGCATGCGGCGCGGGTCGACGCACTGCCGCTCGTGCGCGTGATCGGCGACGGCCCGGCGCGCTTCAACGTGCTGCATGCGGAATTCTTCGGCTCGGACGCGGATCTCGATACGGGCAACTATCCGCACGACGTACGCGAGCGGCTGATGTGGGGCCGCGATCTCGTCCAGGGGCTCGCTGATCCGACGCGGCAGGCCGGACTGTCGCTGACCTGCACCGGCCACACGCCGGTGCGTGCGCCGCAGCGGATCGGCGCGCAATGGTTCATCGATACGGGTGCGTTCGCGCCGGCCGGCCGGCTCACGCTCGCCGAGCCCCGCACCGGCCGCACATGGTCGATGACGCAGGCCGAAGCGCGCGAACGCCATGCGGGCGACTGGCCGCTACCCTGACGTACCGGCCGGCGCCCGCGCCGCTCAACGCACCGGCCCACCACGCGGGCCACGCGGGCCACGCGCACGCTAGCCGACCTGATTCAGTTCGAACACCGCATCGACGGCCGAGCCGTTCCAGTTGTATTCGAGATAGGCCGCATGCTGGCAGTCGCGCAGCAGCGTCGTGCGGAACGCGGCGAGACACTCGCCGTGCGGGTCGCGCACCGACGGATAGACGATTCCCGCGCCGCCCGCATGGCGCACCGCGCGGCCGAATGCCTGCCCCGCGCCGTAGTCGACCGGATCCAGCAACGCGGGATCGCGCTGCGGCCACGTGCGCACGTCGGCGACCTCGCCGTGCGCGAACACGGTATAGAGCCGCATCTGCTGACGCATCGGCGGCTCCTTCGTCGCGGCGAGGAACAGCCCGCTGTGATAGCGCGTTTCGGCGATCGCCGTGTCGCGCGCGCGCGTGCAGTAGAACACGCCGTAGCTGCCGTCCGAAAAGCGGCTGCCCAGCGGATTCAGGTGCGTGAACGCGGCCATGATCGGCCCCCAGCCCTGCCCGTAGCGGCGTTCGGCGCGCGGCACGAGGTCGAGCGTGCCGACTTCGTTGCGGATGCGGTCGTTGGTCAGCGATTCGAGCGCGTAGAGCGCGTCGAAGTCGTCCGCCGACGCGACGCGGTCGAACAGGTTGATGGCCGGAAAACGGGTAGGAATCACGCGATAGGCTGGCGCCCAGTCGACGGTGGTCGTGGGCCACCGGCTGACTTCGATCGGTGTCGTCACGCCCAGCCACCCCGCATCGCGTCGAGATATTGCCGGACGGCCACCAGATCGCCGACGTTGCCGGCCAGCATCCGGTCGAGTGCGCGCTTGCCGCCGAACGGCGCCGCATCGTTCGGCCGCTTGACCCACGCGTCGGCCGCGGCGGGTTGCGGCAGCAGGATCTGCAGCCCCTTGTAGATGCCGAGTAGCAGCGATAGCCGCTCGAGCGTATCGCGCGGCAGGCGCGCCGATTCCGGCGCGGCCTTCCACTTGAAGAACGTCGAGCGGCCCGGCGACCCGAGCAGCACGATCTGCTCGTCGATCGTCAGCTCCCAGTCGCGCGCGATGTTGAAAAACGCACGCAGGCCGGCCGCCGACATCTGCGCGACCGAAGCGTGCGGCACGGCGGAATGCGAATCGTACGCAGGCTGTGACATGATCGTTAGTCTCGAAACGAATTTACTAACAAGATTAGTCCATTCTCGTATTTTTGCAAGGGTCGCACCCACCGATCGCGCATGGGCCTCCTACGAACCGATATTTTTTGTCCATTCTGGACTCGAATTTTATTTTCTGCGTTAATGGCCGGGCGGACACCGCGTCACGGCGCGGGTCGTGTCCGTGGAGACCGTGTCGTACAGAAACCGGATGCACCACGCCAAGGAACGCACCATGAAGAGACTCATTGCCGTTGTTTCGATCGCCCTGCTCGCGGTATCCGCAGGCCCCGCCGTCGCGAAGGACTGGACCACGATCCGCTTCGGCACCGACGCCAGCTATGCGCCGTTCGAGTCGAAGGCGCCCGACGGCAAGCTCGTCGGCTTCGACATCGACCTCGGCAACGAGATCTGTGCGCGCCTGAAGGCGAAATGCGTGTGGCTCGAGAACGATTTCGACGGGATGATTCCGGCGCTGAAGGCGAAGAAGTTCGACGCGGTGCTGTCGTCGATGTCGATCACGCCGCAGCGCGCGCAGCAGATCGGCTTCACGACGAAGATCTACAACCAGCCGACGCGGCTCGTCGTGAAGAAAGGTTCGTCGCTGCTGCCGACCGCCGAATCGCTGAAGGGCAAATCGATCGGCGTCGAGCAGGGTACGACGCAGGAGACGTATGCGAAGACGTACTGGGGCAAGCAAGGCGCGAACGTCGTGTCGTACCAGAACCAGGACGGCGTGTATGCCGACCTGATCGCCGGTCGCCTCGACGCGGCGCTGCAGGATGAAGTGCAGGCCGCGATCGGGTTCCTGAAATCGCCGCGCGGCGCGAACTATACGTTCGTCGGACCGGAACTCGTCGACGAAAAGGTGCTCGGCATCGGCGCCGGCATCGGCTTGCGCCAGGAGGACGCCGACCTGAAGGCGAAGATCGACCGCGCGATCGTCGACATGGTCAAGGACGGCACCTACAAGCGGCTCGCATCGAAGTACTTCGACTTCGACATCTACGGCGGCTGAAAAACGGCGTCGCGCGCGTACGGATGACTGCTTCCGTCGCGCGCGTCCGACCGCCCCTCCCCTTCAACCGGACGGCAACGGCATCGATCGGTTCGCCGTTGCATCGAATGCTTGTCGTGTTGCGTCGTATGCAGCCCGCGGCACGACGCTGCGGCGATCGTTCGGATTACCGATCAATCGTTCGCGGCAACGTCGGGCAACGCGAGCGGACGTCGTGCTGCTCTGCTCGAGTCAATAGGCGAAGATCGGGCGTCGCGGTACCGGCGCCCGTGTACACATGCCCATGCGGATCGGATTCGCGTGCAAGAAAGTGCCGACCCGGCGCGGATGACCGGCAACCAGCCGGATCCGCCTCGCACCGGGCGCGGAGAGATGGCCTGTCGAGGCATGCCTGCCGGCCGCAAGCGCGACGGTCGAGCGGCGATGTCCCGAATCACGGCGATCGCGGCCTGCGGACCGCGGCGTGTGACGATCGATCATTTTTCTACCCCGTTTGCTGTCTGATGTTTGTTCCGGCAACCGGACGATGCCGATGCCCCGGCGATCAGGCGACGACGCTCCGTGCTCGCCGTGACGCGGCCGCTGCACCGCGCTCGGCCGCCGCATCCCCGCGGACTGCGTCCTGGCCGGTACTGACGGCTTTCGCTGCCTGACCGGACGGACCTCGCGTCGTCGACTCTCGCCCGCCCTTCTTCGCAAGGACCGGGCCAGCGCTGCGCGAGCCCGGCCGGACAAGGGGGTGACCGGGCCGGCTCGCGGCCGGAACGGGTGCGGGATGCCGGAAGTTACGAAACTGAAACATCGGGGCCGCGACACGCCGCCGGCCGTGTCACGGCGGGGCCTTGCGGAATAAGGCTGAACAATGGAGCACGGAATTCTTACCGGCGACGGATCGGCCGATCGGCCCGGTTCGCGGCGGAAATTCGCCCGCCGGCCGACGCGAAATGTTTCATGCGCTTTACATGCCGCCGGCGGCAACGCGCACCGCACGTCGTGGCTGGATGCTGAACGCGGCGGCCGATCGCAACGCGACACTGCGACATCGCTTCACGCGACCTCCGCGACCTCACGCTACCCGAGCGACCGCCCACGACGATCCGCCGAGCGCGCCAGGCCGATCCGCTTCGGCGTGTCGGGCCTGGACTCGCGCCGCTCAACCGACCCGCCGATGCCCCGCGTCGTCCGACGGCGCGCCGTCGTTACCGCCGTCGTTGCCGCCGTGGTGATCGCGATCGTTCAGCCCGTGCTCGATCATCATCCGGTAGAGCGTCACGCGTGAAATGCCGAGTTCGGCGGCGGCCTTGTTGATCCGGTGGTCGTTGCGCAACAGCGCATTCTCGATCGCGGTGCGTTCGGCCAGCGCCCGCGCCTGTTCGAGCGTCACGGGTTCGGTTTCGCCGGGCGTGTCGAGCCCGAGATCGTGCGGCGTCAGCAGCCGGCTCTCGGCCATCACGATCGCGCGCCGCACGCGGTTGATCAGCTCCCGCACATTGCCGGGCCACTCGTAGCGCCGCATCGCGTCGAGCGCGGCCGACGTGAAGCCGCTGATCTTGCGACCGCTGTCGGCCTTGAATTTCTGCAGCACGTAGTGCGCGAGGATGTCGATGTCCTTGCCGCGTGCGCGCAGCGGCGGCTCGTGGATGCGCAGCACGCACAGCCGATGATAGAGATCCGCGCGGAAGCGCCCGGCCTCGACCGCGCCGTCGAGATCGACGTGCGTGGCCGAGATGATCCGCACGTCGACCGCGATCGATTCCTGCCCGCCGAGCCGCTCGATCTTCCCTTCCTGCAGAAAGCGCAGCAGGCTCGCCTGGCTTTCGACCGGCATGTCGCCGATTTCGTCGAGAAACAGCGTGCCGCCGTTCGCGGATTCGATCCGGCCCGCGCGCCGCTGGTTCGCGCCGGTGAACGCGCCGCGTTCATAGCCGAACAGCTCCGACTGCAGCAGGTGATGCGGAATCGCGCCGCAATTGATCGCGACGAACGGCCCCTTGCCGCGAACGGAGCGCTCGTGAATCGCGAGCGCCGTCAGCTCCTTGCCGGTGCCCGACTCGCCCGAGATGAACACGCTCGCGTCGGTCTTCGCGACCTTGCGGATCGTGCTGAACAGCTGCTGCATCGCCTCGCAGTTGCCGATCATCCCGTGTTCGCCAATCGACGCCGCATAGGCGGCCCCGTCGACGCGATCGAGCGCGGCCATCCCGCGCGCATGGCCGAGCACGTGCGAAATCCATTCGTACGGCAGCGGCAGCGTCACGTAATCGAAACAGTAGCTGCGGATCAGTTCGCGCACGGCAGGGCTAATCGTGACGCCGGCCTGCGCGATGGAAATCCAGCCGATCGCCGGCTGGCTCAGACACATCTTCAGTGCGGGATAGTCGCGCGACGTGAACCCGGTGAAATCGACCAGCCCGGCGGCCACGCTCACGCCGGACGCGATGTTCTGCGCGGCGCCGGCCGTCTTCGCGACCGCGATCTCCCAGCCGAGCCCGCGCAGTTGCGCCAGCAACGGCTCGTCGGGCGTGCGCATGATCACGAACAGCTTGCGTCCCGCCTCGGGAGCGGTGACGGACACGTCCGCCATCTCGGGCGCCGCCTGCCCGTTTGCGTCGGGTGACCTTGCAACCATCGTTGTTCCCCGCTTGGCGTTGGTATCGCGCGCCGGCTTGCCGCCGCGTACGACGGACATGATCGAACCGACATATTGGGCGTATTTCCGTCCGAATAAAATCCCCCCGTGCATGAATCGCGCCGGAGGTCGACGTCGTCATGAACGGTATATCGATGCGGCGGGCTTGCGGCTAAATGGGTGTTATCCCGGGGGCGGACGCCGCGCGCGACCGGAAAGAACCGGCGCCGCGCGCGCAAAGCCACGCCGGTGTTGGCGCGAGGCGATCGTGCGGGAGGCGGCGCACGCCCGAACGGCGCGCCGGTGCATGTGCGCGCAACCGGTCTGCCGGGCATGCGGACGCCCGTGCAACCGGTTTCGGTTGATTTTCGTCAATCGTCGGAACAAGCCGGCCGATGCACGAACGCAACATGCGCGGCGCCCCGCCGTGCGGCGGGGTGGCCGGGTCAGCGGCGGGTCAGCAGTGGGTCAGCGGTGGGTCAGCGGTGGGTCAGCGTCCGGACGCGAGCGGCGCCGGCGTGTGCGCACGGCCGCGGCCGGCCGGCGTGCCGCCATGTTCGCCGTAGGTGGCGGCCAGTGCGTCGACCCGCGCGAGATGGTGGTGATTGTCGTGATCCCACGGGTGGAAGCCCGGCCGGAAAAAGCTCAGCCATTCGCCGGCGATGCGAGGGAACAGCCCGCGGCGCGGCCCGTACAGGAACGCGATCATTCGCAGCATGCCGCGCGCGTGATGCCCGGCGCCGCGATCGCGCCACAGCAGCGTCGCATGCATGACGAACACGGTCGGCCAGAACGTCAGCGTCGTCAGCAGATACACGCCGACACGGATCAGGTAGCGACGCAGCCCCGGCTTCATCGCGGCATTCCACACGTCGAACGACACGGCCTTGTGCTCGGTTTCCTCCAGCGCGTGCCAGATCCACATCTGCCGGTAGCCTTCGACCGAACCGCCGAGGCGCGTCGGGTCGCGCAGCAGCCAGTCGGCGAGCATCGCCGTGTAATGTTCGGCCGCCACCGTGTGCGCGAGCTGCACCGAATGCGGCAGCTTGCGCTTCATGTAGCCGAGCACCGCCCACACGCGCCGGTCGAGCTTGCGCGCGGGCAATCGGTTCGCCTGCATCAGTTCGTTGTATTCGACGTGCTCGCGCGTATGCATCGCCTCCTGGCCGATGAAGCCCAGCACCTGCTGCTTCAGCACGGGATCGTCGATCCGGTCGCGGTAGTTGCGCACCGAATCCATGAAGAAGCGCTCGCCGGCCGGAAACAGCAGCGACAGCGCGTTGAAGAAATGGGTTACGTGCGACCCGAGGCCATGCCAGTCCTTCGCGCGTTCGACCGGCAGGTCGAAGCGCAGGTCGCGGCGCACCGGCATGATCCCGGCTGCGGTGACGGAAGCGGCTGACTTCATGTTCATCGTTCTCCTGTTGCGGAGCGGCCCGGCGCGTCGTCGGACGCGGCCGGCGCAAGCCCGGGCGACGCGTCGCGCGCCGCCAAAATCCTGACATCGACAGATGTAAAGATAGGCTTCGCGCGCCGACGCACGCAAGCCGTGCGGTAGATGCGCGCTTCCAAACAGGGCATGGTCGGGAAGATGAAAAAAACGGCGCTCGAACGGCGCCCGGCCACGTTGCGATTCGAACGCGCGGCCGCGTGGATGGGCAGGATGTCGGGTGCGGCGCCGCGCCCCGCTATCGGCCCGCAAGCCCCGTGCGCCGGGCATTTCGCCGCATCCGGCAACGGTCGCTCGGCATGCGGCAACGCGTGCCGATCGCATCGATTCATACGCGTGGCGCACTGCCATGGTGCAACCGCGGCCCCGCCGCTCGCGAAAAATTCAAACACGCGTTCCAATCGCGTGTCGGCCGATCCCGCGCGCGGCGCCCGCCGCGCTTGCCGGCACGCGTACGACGGCATGAATTCCACGCGCGCCGGCCCGCTGCGCGCTCGCCTACAATAGCGGTTTCACGCAACTCTCTTTCAGGAGAAATCATGTCCGTCATCACGACCGAATCGGGCCTCAAGTACGAAGACCTGACCGAAGGCACCGGCGCGGAAGCGCAAGCCGGCAAGACCGTCAGCGTCCACTACACGGGCTGGCTGACCGACGGTCAGAAATTCGATTCGAGCAAGGATCGCAACGACCCGTTCGCGTTCGTGCTCGGCGGCGGCATGGTCATCAAGGGCTGGGACGAAGGCGTGCAGGGCATGAAGGTCGGCGGCGTGCGTCGCCTGACGATCCCGCCGCAACTCGGCTACGGCGTGCGCGGCGCAGGCGGCGTGATTCCGCCGAACGCGACGCTCGTGTTCGAAGTCGAACTGCTCGACGTCTGACCCCGCATCCGGCCGTTTCCTTCCGATGGAACGCATCGCCTCCCCCGCCATCGCGCTGCGCCGCTACGCCCCGTGCGAAGCGTCGGACGTGCACGACTTCCACCAGGTCGTGCTCGGCGTCGACGGCGCGATGGTGATGGCGGTGGACGGAATCGGCCGGCGCATCGACCGGCACGCGGCCTGGCTGATTCCGGCCGGCGCGCGCCACGACTACGCGGGCCTCGGCGACAATCGCCAGCTCGTGATCGACCTGCCCGCCGCGTCGCTCGCGGTACCGCAGCGGCTGTTCGACCATGCCCGCGCCGTGTCGATCAACCCGGCGCTCACGTCGCTCGTCGCGCAGGTCGCGGCGGCCGCCGCGCAACACGATGCGCCGGCCGGCGACGCACGGCAGGCCGCCGCGCACCGCTTTCAGTGGCAGGCCGCCGCGCGCCTGTGCGACGCGCTGCTCGACGATGCGGGCATCGCCGCGCCCGCGTCGGGCCTCGATTTCGCGCGCATCGACCGCTGGCTGCGCGCGCGGCTCGCCGAGCCGCTGCGCATCGCCGATCTCGCCGCGCACTGCGGCTACGGGATGCGCCGGTTTCATCAGCTGTTCGTCGAAGCATTCGGCGAAACGCCGCATCGCTACCTGCAGCGGCTGCGGCTCGACGCCGCGATCGTGCTGCTCGCCGAGCGCCGGCATTCGCTCGTCGACATCGCGGGCAGCGTCGGCTTCGCGGACCAGAGCACGTTCACGCATGCGTTCACGAAGCGCTTCGGCGTAGCGCCGGGACGCTGGCGCGGTGAACGGCATTGAGCACCTTGGCCTCGCCGAATCCGCATCGGCGCACGTAGCCAGCAGTACGCGTCGGCATCCGCATCGACGCTTCACGTCCCGCTGAAACATCGCATGTCCGTCGCCGCCTACGATGGACGCATGGATACGACCACACCGTCCCCCGCTTTCCCGCCCGCGCTCGCGCGCGTCGTCGCCACCGTCAGCATCGGTTTCGTCGTCACGCAGCTCGACGTGACGATCGTCAATATCGCACTCGCGCATCTCGCCGCCGACCTGCGCCTGCCGGTCGCCGGCCTGCAATGGGTCGTCGATGCGTACACGCTCGCGTTCGCGGTGCTGATGCTGTCCGGCGGCGCGCTCGGCGACCGCTTCGGCGCGCGGCGCCTGTACGTCGCGGGCCTCCTGCTGTTCGCGCTCGCGTCGCTGGCGTGCGGCGCCGCCGTCGCGCCCGCGATGCTGATCTCGGCCCGCGCCTTGCAAGGCGTCGGCGCCGCGGCCATGCTGCCCAATTCGCTCGCACTGCTCAACGACGCGTGCCGGCATGATCCGCGCCTGCGCGCCCGCGCGGTCGGCGGGTGGACGGCGGCCGGGTCGATCTCGATCGCGGCGGGGCCGGTCGTCGGCGGCCTGCTGATCGCGGCATGGGGCTGGCGCGGCATCTTCCTCGTGAACCTGCCGCTGTGCGCGGCGGGGCTTGCGGCTGCATTCGCGTGGGTGCCTGTACGCCGCGAACGGGCCGCACCGACGCGCTCGCTCGATCTGCGCGGCCAGTTCATCGCAATCGCGATGCTGACCGCGCTGACCGGCGCCGTGATCGAATGGCGGCCGCTCGGCTTCACGCATCCGGTCGTGGCCGGCGGCTTTGCGCTGGCGGCGCTGGCCGCGCTCGCGTTCGTCGCGGTCGAATCGCGCACGGCCACGCCGATGCTGCCGCTCGCGCTGTTCCGCCACCGCACGTTCAGCGCGGCCGTGCTGTTCGGGATCTGCGTGAACCTCACGTACTACGGCACCGTGTTCGTGCTCGCGCTGTACCTGCAACGCACACGCGGCGAGTCGGCGCTGCAGGCGGGGCTCGCGTTCCTGCCGCTCACGGGCGGGTTCCTGCTGTCGAATCTCGCGAGCGGGCGGGTCGTCGCCCGCCACGGCCCGCGCATGCCGATGCTGGCCGGCGCGCTCGTCGCGGCGCTCGGCTACGGGTCGCTGCATTTCGTCGACGCGGCGACGCCGCTCGGCGTGCTGCTGGTGCCGTTCCTGCTGATTCCGTCGGGCATGGGGTTCGCGGTGCCCGCGATGACGACGGCCGTGCTCGCATCGGTCTCGCCCGACCGGGCCGGCATCGCGTCGGCGGTGCTGAATACCGCGCGGCAGGCCGGCGGCGCGATGGGCGTCGCGGCGTTCGGAGCGCTCGCCGGCGGCGGCGGTGCATCGCAGGTCGTCAGCGGGCTGCGGATCGAAACCGCCGTGTCGGTCGCGCTGCTGGTCGCGGCCGCGCTGCTCGCGACCCGCGTGCGGGCCGATACGCGTCGCGGCACGGCGCCGGCCACTCGGGCGACGCCATCGGCCGATCTTGCGTGTGCGGTCATGCGTCGCCGGGGTGAGGCTGGATCACGCAACGCCAACGAACGAAGGTCGTCGTGAATCGACTCGCGTAGCCGGCCGGGCCGGGCCGCGCTCGTGCGTCCATGCCGAATGCCATCCGACGGCACAACCCTCGCGCATGACGCTCAGCGACGCGTCGCGCCCGCTTCGTCGCCGATCTTCTTCACGACAGTCTCGGCCGCCTTCAAGGGGCGGCCGTCGTCGTGCCGCAGCGCGAGCTTGCGAATCGCGCGCCCGGTGCCGCGGTCGACCAGCACGGAATGCGGCTCGCCGCGCGCGAACAGGTTGGCCTCGCCCCACTGCCGCAGCATCACGATGACCGGAAACAGCCCCTCGCCCTTTCGGGTCAGCACGTACTCCTGATACGCGGTGCCGTCGGAGGCCGGCACGACGTCGAACACGCCCGCGTCCACCAGCATCTTCAGCCGGTCGGACAGGATATTGCTCGCGACGCCGAGGCTCGCGCGGAAATCTCCGAAACGGCGCACGCCGTCGAACGCATCGCGCACGATCAGCAGCGCCCACCGATCGCCGACGATATCGGTCGCGCGCGCCACCGGGCACGGCGAATTCGCAAGACTTTTCTGCCTGGCCATCTTCCTCTCCGCAATCGTGCCGGCCGCCTTCGCGGGCATGCCGACCATTCGTGCACGGGCCCCTGGCCCACCGCATAACAGGTTGCATTTTAAAACCAGTTTCCCTACACTTCAAACCAGTTTTAAATTGCAACTACATTGCGCGAGGAAACCATGGAGTCGTCCTGCCATTCCGACACCGTTGCATCGAACGCGCCAACCGGTGCGATCCACCCGGCCGACAGCGGCCGCCTGTCGTCGGCGCGCGTCGCGCTGCTGGCCGTCTGCTGCGCGGCAAGTGTCGCGAACGTCTACTACGCGCAGCCGCTGCTCGATTCGATCGCGCGGGATTTCGGCGTGTCGCAGGCCGCCGTCGGCGGCGTCATCACCGCGACGCAGCTCGGCTGCGCGCTCGCGCTGCTGTTCGTCGTGCCGCTCGGCGACCTGCTGAACCGCAAGCGCCTGATCGCCGCGCAGCTTCTGTTGCTGAGCGCGGCCTGCATCGGCGTGGCCGCGGCGTCGACACGCGTCGCGCTGCTGGCCGGGATGGTCGCGGTCGGGCTGCTCGGCACCGCGATGACGCAAGGGCTGATCGCATGCTCGGCCGCCCTCGCCGGCGCGGGCGAACGCGGGCGCGTCGTGGGCGCCGCGCAGGGCGGCGTCGTGGTCGGGCTGCTGGCCGCGCGCTCGCTGGCGGGCGTGGTCACCGACATCGCGGGGTGGCGGGCGGTCTATCTCGTGTCGGGCGTGCTCGCGATCGCGATGCTGGTCGTGCTGTCGCGGCTGCTGCCCGACGGGCACGAACCGCGCGAACGCATCGGCTACGCGGCGCTGCTGCGCTCGATGGTGTCGCTGCTGCGCGATGAACGCGTGCTGCGCGTGCGCGGCGCGATCGCGCTGCTGATGTTCGCCGCGTTCAGCATCTTCTGGAGCGCGCTCGTGCTGCCGCTGAGCGCGCCGCCGCACGCGATGTCGCACACGCAGATCGGCGCATTCGGCCTCGTCGGCGCACTGGGTGCGGCGGCCGCCGCCCGCGCGGGCCGGCTCGCGGATCGCGGGCGCGGCGAAGCGACGACCGGCGCCGCCCTCGCGCTGCTCGCCTGCTCGTGGCTGCCGCTCGCGTTCGGCAATACGTCGATTGCGTTGCTGATCGTCGGCATCGTGCTGCTCGACGTCGGCGGACAGGCCGTGCACGTCATCAATCAGAGCATGATTCTCGGCGCGCGGCCCGACGCGCATGCACGCCTCGTCGGCTGCTACATGCTGTTCTATTCGGCCGGCAGCGGGCTCGGTGCGATCGCGGCGACGATGACGTATGCGCGCGCCGGATGGACGGGCGTCTGCGTGCTCGGCGCGGGGGTGAGCGTGGCCGCGCTCGGCGCGTGGGCCGCGACGCTGCGGCGTGCGTGATGCGCGCCGGCCATGCGGATCGAACGGGAAAAGCCGGCGCGCCCTCGGTGGGCGGCCGGCACGCGAACCGGCCACGCACGCGCGCCGGCCGGGGTGTCGGTGCGGCGCGCGCGGTGCGCGCCGCGGGCGTTCAGCCTGCCGCCTGGATCGCCTCTTCGTAGACGCCGGCCACGCGTCGCGCGATCACCGCGTTGTCGAAATGCTCGCGCGCATAGCGCTTGCACGCAGCTTCGTCGGGCAGCGCGATCGCGCCCGACAGCGCGCCGCCCAGCCCTTCGGCGATCGCATCCGCGCCCGTCGACGGCAGCACGAGATCGTTCGACAGCCCGGCGACCGCCTCCGGCAACCCGCCGACCGGCGTGACCAGCACCGGCGTGCCGGACGCCAGCGATTCGACGGTGATCAGGCCGAAGCCCTCCAGCGCGACCGTCGGCACGACGCTGACCGTCGCCGCGCGGTACAGCGCCGCGAGATGATGGTCGGGTACGAAGCCGAGCAGCTTCACGTTGTCCTGCAGTCCTGCCGCGTCGATGCGCTGCTGCAGCTCCTCGCCGATCTTGCCCTTGCCGGCGATCAGCAGCAGTACGTCCGGATGACGGCGCTTGACGAGGCCGATCGCGTCGATCAGGTCCTCCAGCCCCATGCGCCGCACGAGCCGGCGCACGGCCAGCACGATCGGCCGGTCCTGCGGCAGTTGCAGCTTGTGCCGCGCCTCGGAGGGCGTGAGCGGCGTGTCGAACTGCGCGGTATCGACGCAGCCGGGAATCACGCGCACGCGCGACGGATCGATCCCGTAGCGGTGCGTCAGGATCTGGCCGAACGCCTGAGACAGCACGATCAGCCGCGACGAGCGCGTATAGACGGCCTGTTCGAGATAGCGCTTCGCGCGCTGCCCGAGCGACGCGGCGCCCTCGACCTGGCTTTCGTCGGCCCACGGCCCCTGGAAGTGCGACACCTGCGGAATCCCGCGCGTCACGTCGAGGCCCGGGAACGTGTACAGCGCGAAGTGCGACGAAATCACGTCCGGCCGGTCGCTGCGGACCTCCTCGCGCAGCGCGCGCCGCGCGGCGAGCATCCGGCGCGCGAGCGGCTGCGACGCGGGCCCGAAGCCCTGGATCGCCCCGCCCGTGTCGTCGGCGACCTTCGGCGAGCCGGCGACGAGCCCGCGCACCTCGACGCCCGCGCCGGGCAGCGCGCCGACGAGCGAGTAGTACATCCGGTCGAGGCCGCCCGCGCGTTCGGGGAACCAGTGCATGCCGATCTGCAACGATTTGATCGGCCGGGAAGATTGGGACATCACGGTTGCTCCTGCGTGACCGCATGCTCGACCCGCTCGAAGGCGGACGGCTGCGGGGGTTGGCCGATGCGCCGGTAAAGCGCGACGTACTGGGCACCCATGTGCGCCCAGCCGAAACGGGTCATCAGTTCGCGGGCCGCGTCGCCCATCGCGCGACAGGTGTCGCGCGATGCCGCGAGCGAGCCGATCGCCTGCGCGAGCGCGGCCGGATCGTCCGGATCCTCCAGCACGATCCCGCATTCGCGCGTGATGATTTCCGCGCCGCCCGCCGTGCGCGCGGTGACGACCGGCAGACCGGCCGCCATCGCCTCCAGCAGCGACAGGCTCATCGCTTCGTAGCGCGACGGAAAGACATACGCGTCGACCGAGCGCATCAGCGTCGGCATGTTCTTCACGAGACCGAGGAAATGCACGCGCGCATCGATGCCGAGCGCGCGCGCTTCGTCGGGATACGGGCTGCCGGGCAAGTAGCCGGCTACCGCCAGATGAACGTTCGCGGGCAGCTTCGTCAGCGCCTTCAGCACGGTGCCGAGATTCTTGCGCGGCGTGCGCAGGTCGCCGACGAACAGCAGCAGGAACGCGTCGTCCGGCAGCTTGAACGCCGCGCGGTCGGCCTGGGCGCCGGCGAACGCGCTGCCGTCGACGCCGTTGTAGATCACGCTGATCTTGCGGCTGTCGATGCCGAGCCCGGCGATCTCGTCGGCCACCTTCTGCGACACGGCGGTGATCGCGCGCGAGCGCCGGTAGGCCCAGCGCTCGAGCACGGTATTCACGCGCGTATAGACGTACTGGTAAGCCGACCACAGCCCCTTGGTGGGCCCGAACGGATAGTACGGACTCTTGAACCAGCCGCCGTGCACGAAGTGCGCGGTATTCACGTCGGCCTTGATCCACGAAATGAAGCCGTTCACGTGCAGCACGTCGTATTCGCCGCGGTGCGCGCGCAGCCATGCCGCGCTTTTCAGCGCGAACACCTGCTGCTTGACGAGATTCGACGGCCAGAAGCCGCCGACCTTCACCGGCACCCAGCGCACGCGCGGGTCGGCCAGCAGCTCGGGCGCGACGTGCGACGCGACCAGCGTGACTTCGTAGTTCTCGGCCAGCGCCGCGCGCGCGATTTCGTAATTGACGCGGCCCTGCCCGTCGTTATGTCGCACGACGTGCGTGACGATCGCGATTCTCAATGGTCGCCTCCCCGTGAACGCGCGGCGGCCAGCAGGCGTTGCGCCTTCTGCCAGTGCGCCGCGGCAAGTATCGAAAAAATGGCTGTGAACATCAGCAGGCCGCCGGTGCCGATCAGCGAGTTCGTGAACACGAGCATCGCGAAGGTCGACAGGCACAGGCTCAGGCACGCGCCGACGAACTTGTCCTTGCGCAGCTTGAACGCCGCGCGCAGCGTGCGGCCGAACAGCATCACGACGCCGGCGAGATACAGCAGCGTGCCGGGCCAGCCGAGCACGAACGGCACGTTCATCACGCCGCTGTCGAAGCTGCCGTACTTGCCGAGCTCACCGCTGTCGCTCGACAGCTTCGTGGACGCGCCGGTCGCGCCCATCCCTTCGCCGGCGACGTCGGTGAACGCCGTCTGCGCGAAGGTCGCGTAGAACTTGTTGCGGTCGTCGTAGCTGCGGTCGTCCTTCAGGTTCGTGATCGACTGCAGACGCTGGCCGAGCCGGTCGGCCACCGGCCCGACGGTCAGGAGCGGCACGCACAGCCCGACCAGCACGACGCCGCTGATCAGGATCCGCATCCGCACGCGGTTGCTCGATTGCACGAGCTGGATCGCGAGCGCGATCACCCAGCCGCCCCAGGTCGAGCGCACGAGACACAGCGCGAACGACACGAAACCGGCCGCCCCGGCGAACCAGCGGATCTTTTGCGGCGCGACCAGCACGAACACCAGCGCGCCCATCATCGCGAAAGCGAACGGTCCGGACGAATTCATCGTGCTGAACACGCGCACGCCGTACGGCACCGGCTCGCCCTGCGAGCCCATCTGCGAGCCGACCATCCACAGCACGTCCCACTGCGGCATCACGAAATACTGCACGACGCCGTATACGCCCATCACGAGCATGCCCCACATGAAGGTGGACAGCAGCACGTCGCGGTACTCCGGATAGTTGCGCGCGTTCACCATGATGTGAAAGCCGATCAGGATCGGGTACAGCCAGTTCGCGAGGTCGTAGGTCGCGGCCATCACGCCGCTCGACACGATTCCGACGAGATACGCATACACGAGCCCGAACAGGATCAGCAGCACCGGAATCCCGCGCCGTTGCGCGAGCACGCGGTAATGCCTGAGCAGCCCGAAGCCGGCGATCATCGTCACCGCGAGCGGCGCGACCTGGATCAAGCTCGTCGGCGTGAACGCGCCCTTCGACCAGTCGGCCAGACGCCGCACTTCGGGGCTCAGGAACCACACCCACCACATGAAGCCGACATAACGCGCCGGGCTCTTGAAATACAGCCAGATGCCGACCCCGATGGCCAGCACCGGGAATGCGAGCGTCAGCACCTTGCCCTGGTGGATGGCGATCAGCGCGGCGGTAAACGTCCACAGCCCGGCCTGCCCGGCCCAGTGCTTCGGCTCGGCGAACCAGCTGCGGGCGCGCGACGGCGCGCGTTCGGCGGCAATCGTACTCATCGATCCGCGCTCACTGCGACGAAGGACGCGAATCGGCGAGCGGCATCGCCACGCCGGCCGCCGCGGGTGTGCGGCGCCGGCGCAGCATGTCGCGCGTGATGCGCACGTGCTGCTCGGCGAACGCCTGCGTCGTCAGGTCGCGTTCGCGCAGGCACGCGGCGGCCGCCCGCGCGCACTCGAGCGCCGCCACCGGGTCGGCGACGAAGCGATCGGCGGCCTCGCGCATCGCCTGCGCGTCGAACGCCGGCACATAGGCGGCCGTATCGTGCGGAAAGTAATCGCTCAGGCCGCCCACGTCGGACACGATCATCGGTTTGCCGACGGCCGCCGCCTCGAGCATCACCGTGATGCCCGACGCGTGGAAATTCGGTCGCAGCGGCACGACGATCACGTCGGCCCACGCGTACAGCTCGTGCTGCTTCGCGAGCCCCGACGCCGGGCCGATCTTCACGTTCGGCGCGTGCAATTCGCGCGGCACGCGGCGGCGCGTCGCGAGCCGCACGTCGTAGCGCGCGTCGCCGCCGAACGCGGCGAGGAACGTGCGCCAGTCGCGGTCGCGGTCGTTGCCGATCGCCGCGATCCGCAGCGGCCGGTTCGGGTTCCATTGCTGCGGCTCGACGGGCGGGAAGTCCTGCGTGTTCAGCCCGTAATAGACGAACTCGGCTTCGCGCCCGAGGTAGCGGCGGCACAGCTCGGCGTTGTCGCGAGCCAGCGTGGTCAGCGCGTCGGCGCGCGCGAGCAGCTTGCGGTACAGCCAGCGGCGCGGGCCGCCGAAGCCGTCCCATTTGTCGAACAGCCACACGCTCTGCGCGAGCAACAGCTGGCGCTTGCCCTGCTCGCCGGCGAGCTTCAGGATCAGCGCGACGGCCAGATGCTCCTGCTCGGTGTGTGTCCAGATCACGTCGGTAGCGAGCAGCGCCGCGCGGTTGCGCCACGCATGCACGACGTCGAAGCCGAGCGCGGCCTTCAGCGCACGGCGCGCGAGGCTCACGACGCGGTTCTCGCCGCCGTCCTGCGAATAGGTCAGCCGGAATTCGTCGGATTCGGCGTGGTGATAGCCGTACAGGCAGCCGATGTCGTCGCCTTTCCGGTAGGTACGCGGATCGGCGCCGTAGAACAGATGGACATGGACTTTGGTTGCAGCTTTCGATGCAGTCATGCGAGCCCTCCGGGCGTGGCCGCGCGCAATGCGCGCAGGCCGTTCAAGACGTCACCGGCGGCATCGCCGCACGGTGGGGGGCGAGGTTCGTGCGGCGCGCGTCGCGCGCGCCGCGGCGCACCGCGCGCCAGTGCGCGAGCACGCGGGCGCGCCGCGCGCTCGGCAGCGACAGCAGCACGTGCGCGAGGCCCGGATAGACGCGCGTGCCGATCAGCGCCCACCACCACCACGCGATCTCGCGCCGTACCGGCGGCAGATGCTCGCGCAGCGTCAGTTGCAGGTTGTACGCGCCGTTGCTGATCGCGTTCAGCGATGCCGCATCGCGCCGGTCGTCGTCGAAGCGCTCGGCCGGGAAATGATCGACGGCGATCGCCGGGTCGTACAGCAGCGTCCAGCCCGCGCGCTGCACTTCCATGCTGAACGCCATGTCGTTGTGCACCTGCGCGCCGGCGCCGCGCAGCCGCGTGTCGAAGCGCAGCCGTTCGATCGCCGCGCGGCGGTAGCTCATGTTCGCGCCTTTCAGCATGTCGACTTCACGCGCGCCGCCGACGCCGAGGTGATGATTGCCGACGATCTTGCCCGACAGCGTGAGCTGGCCGACCTGCTCTCGCGATTCGTCGAGCAGGCGACCCTTCTCGTGCACCCAGTCGCGGCCGCCGACCGCGCCCACGCGCGGGTCGGACAGGAACGCGGCTTCGATGCGCGCGAGCCAGTCGGGGTGCGGCGCCGCATCGTCGTCGGTGATCGCGACGATGTCGCCGTTCGCCGAGTCGAGCCCCTTGTTCAGCGCGGCGACCTGCCCGGCCACGTCGACCGGCACGATGCGCAGCGGCAGCGCGCCGCCGACCGCCGGATCGGCGAGCCGTTCGTGCGTGGCGTCGTCCTCCGGGCGCGCGACGACGATCACCTCGTCGGGCAGCCGCTGCTGCCGCTGCAGCGCCAGCAGGCAGCGCGCGAGGTCGGCGGGACGCCGGTAGGTCGGAACGAGCACGGAAATTTTCATCGAGGGTTCTCCATTCGGCCGGGCCGATGCGGCTCGCGCCGGCCCGGTTTCGTGCAATGCGATCAAGCGCTCAGGTATTCGTGCACGGCCGCATAGCCGCGGCCATAGCCGCGCGCCTTCGGCGGCATGCCATTGAAGATCCCGCCGTCCAGATCCACGCCCGCGGTGCGCAGGCGCTTGATCGCGTCCGCGATCTCGCCTTCGGTATGCATGCCCGAGCGCAGCACGAGGAACGTCGAGCCGGCCATGCGGCCGATGATGGTCGCGTCGGTCACCGCCAGCACCGGCGGCGAATCGATCAGCACGACGTCGTAGCGCTTGCCGAGCCCTTCGAGGTATTGCGGCAGGCGCGTCGACATCAGCAACTCCGACGGGTTCGGCGGGCGCGTGCCGGCCGCGATGAACGACAGACCCTGCACCGGCGTCTCGCGGATCGCTTCCTCGAGCGGCGATTGATCGCTCAGCAGCTCGGACAGGCCCGGCTGCACGGTCAGGCCGAAGTAGCGGTCGAGCATCCCGCGACGCATGTCGGCGTCGATCAGCAGCACGCGCTTGCCCGAATGCGCGAGCAGCACCGCGAGGTTGACCGTCAGGAAGCTCTTGCCGATGCCCGGCGTCGGGCCGGTCAGCACGATCACGCGATTCTTCGCGTCCATCATCGCGAACTGCATCGCGGTGCGCAGGCTGCGCAGGCTTTCGACGCTCAGGTCCTTCGGACGCAGGCTCGCGAGGATCGGCCGCGCGCGGCCGCCGCCCTTCTCCGCCGCCGCGTCGAGCTTCACCTGTTCGGCGCTTTGCGGCACCAGCCCGTACAGCGGCAGGTTGAACGTGCGCTCGATGCGGTCCGGATCCTCGATGCCCTGGAACAGGTTGCGACGCAGGAACACGACGCCCGTGCCGAGGATCAGGCCGAGGAACACGGCGGCCGACAGGATCAGCACCTTCTTCGGCTTGACCGGCGCGCCCGGACGCAGCGCCGAATCGATGAGGTGGATGTTGCCGCCCGTGCCGGCCTTCTGCACCGACAGCTCCTGCACGCGGTTCAGCAGCAGCACGTAGATGTCCTCGGCGACCTTCGCGTCGCGCTGGAGCTGGACCGCCTTCACTTCGGTCGCCGGCAGGCTGCGGAAGCGGTTGCTGAACTTGTCCTTCTCCGCCTGCAGTTCCCCGAGCTGCTGCTTCGCGGCGATCACCATCGGGTGCGAATCGGTGAAGCGCTGCGCGAGCGACGCGAGCTGCAGGCGCTGCGCGGCGATCTGCTGTTCGTACTGCACGCTGCCTTCGAGATAGACCTTCGCCTCGTCGCTCGCGTTGATCGAGCCCGACGTGCGCTGGTACTGCGTCAGCGCGGCTTCCGCGCGTTCGAGGTCGGCCTTCAGGCGCGGCTCCTCGCCCTTCAGGAAGTCGAGCATCTTGGTCGCTTCCGCCTGCTTCGCGACCACGTGCTGGTTCAGGTACGACTGCGCGAGCGCGTTCGCGATCGCGGCGGTCTGGTCCGGATCCTTGCCTTCGAGCGAAATCTGCACGACGCCCGTCTGCTTGCCCTGCTCGGTCACCTGGATGCCGGCCTGGAAGCCGCTGATCGCGTCGAGATCGTTGTAGCGAACCACCGTGAATTGCGTGCCGGGGCGCGCGACGAGCTTCTGCACGAGCAGCGTCACGCCGCCGCCCTGCGCCGATTCGCCGACGCGGCCGGCCAGCAGCCGCGTGCCGTTCTCGTCGACCAGCGAATAGGTGCCGTTCGGGCCGGCCGTCAGCGTCAGCTTCTTGCCTTCGAGCGCCGGCGTGACGCTGATCGAGTCGACGTCGGCGAGTTCGCCGCCCCACGCATACGACTTCAGGCCGAGCCACGGCCGCGACGGCTCGCCGGGCGTCGCGAGGCGCGCGGCGAGGCTGCCGATCACCGGCAGCGTCTTCGGCGCGACCGAGAAGTTCAGCTTGAACTGCTCGATGACCGGCGCGACGACGCCGCGGCTCTTGATGATCTCGATTTCCGCATCGGTCGGCGCCTGCTGCGGGCCGCTGTTGATCGACGCGCCCGTCTGCGTCTGCGTGAGCGCCTGCGACGTGTTGTCGTTGCCCTCGACCCGCACGTGCACGTCCGCCTGGTAGACCGGCTTCGCGATGAAGCAATAGAGGCCGGCGAGCGCGACGACCGTCACCGCGATGCCGAGCAGCAGCCAGATGTCGTCCATGATGACCTGGAGCAACTGGCCGAGAACGACGTCCTCTTCCTCGGTTTTCGCGGTCAGATCCGCGTAGGAGTGTTTCGCTTGCGTGTTCACCATTCGTTCCCGCTTGAGTGGTGCCGGGGGGCGGACGCCGCCCCGGCGGGCTATCAGCGCGTGATTTGCCGCATGTAGAAGATCGTCTGGATCGTCGGCAGCACCTGCTGCAGCACACGGTTGAACTGCACCGAGCCGGCCGTGCTGACGTAGACGACGTCGAGCGGTTGAAGCGGGAAGCGGCTCGACAGCATCAGCGCATCGGGCTGCGTCATGTCGAGACGGAACACTTCGGGCTTCGTCGGGTTGTCGCGCATCCCGCGCATCACGTAGATCTTGCGCGGGTTCGCGTCGGTGTCGAGAATCCCGCCGCCCGCGGTCAGCGCATCGGCGATGGTCAGCCGGCCCTTGAGCATCGGCACCGTGACCGGCGTCTTGACCTCGCCCATGATGAACACGCGGCTGTCGCTGCGGTCCGGCACGTTGACGATGTCGCCCGGCTGCAGCATCACGTTCTGCTTCACCTCGCCGCGATCGAGCACGCCGTTCGCATCGAGCGTGTACAGCTTGCCGTCGCGCGTGAGCCGCACGCGCTGCAGGTCGGCCTCGGCGGTCGAGCCGCCCGAACGCGAGATCGCGTCGACGAGCGTGAGCGGCACGTCGCTCACCGCGAGCGGCCCCGGCTGCTTCACCTCGCCCGTCACCTGCACCTTCTGGCTGCGGAACGACAGCACGCGCACGTCGAGTTGCGGATTCTTCACGTAGCGCGACAGGCTCGACGCCATCTGGTCGCGGATCTGCGCGACCGTCTTGCCCGCCACGCGAATGCGGCCGACGAACGGGAAGAAGATCGTGCCGTCGGAGGACACGGTCTGGCCGTACGGATCGGCCTGCCCCGGCAGCGCGGTCGTATACGGCTGCTGCAGCGCGCCCGCGACCGATTGCGTCGTGTTGCCGCCGCTCGAGAACGACTGGCCCTGCGGCGTCGTCAGCTCCGGGTGGTCCCACACGGTGACGCCGAGAATGTCCTGCGGGCCGACGCGATACGTGTACTGCGACGGATCGGTATAGCGCCCGGGCGGCAGCGGATGGTCGACCTGCGCTTTCTGCAGCTGATCCATCACCACTTTGGCGTCGATGTAATGAACCGGATAGGTTTCGGCCGCTTCCTGCCGGCCTTCGTCCTTCAGGTTCGACGAGTCGAGGTAGTTGCCGGGCGCGGTCGCGCAGGCCGACAGGAATGTCGTCAGCGCGACGGCGAGCGCCAGCGGGCGCATGGGACGTTTCAGCATAGTTTTTGCAGCCATCCTTGAACCAGACGTTCGATCAATGAGTAGCTCTCGCGATAGTCGGCCTCGGGGCCGCCATGCGGATCCGTGATCTCGGCGTCCTCCCACTTGCCCAGCAGGTGGACCTTGCCGCGCGCGAACGGATCGACCGTTTCGACGGCCTTGATCTGATCGCGCTCGCTGACGAGAATCAGGTCGGCGTCGCGCACGATCCGGCGCGACAGCCGCCGCGAGCGATGGGTCGTCGCATCGACGCCCCGCTCGGCGAGCAGTTGCCGCATCACCGGATCGATGCCGTCGCCGTCGTTCGCGTACACGCCGGCGGAATGAAACGTCGGGCGCGGGCCGCCGCGCGACGCGGCGTGCGACTTGAACAGCATTTCCGCCGCCGGGCTGCGGCAGACGTTCGCGTGGCAGACGATCAGGATGTTCCGGAACATGGCGTCTCGTAACGAGTAACGAAAAACGGGTTACGCGCTGGCGCGCGCGGCGCCCGGCACGCGGGCGGCGACGGCCTGGCGCGAGCCCGGCCGGCCGATCGGGTGATACTCGATGCCCTGCTCGCTCATCGTCTCCGGCTCGTACAGGTTGCGGCCGTCGAAGATCACGGGCGTCTTCCACAAGCGGCCGAGCGCGACGAAGTCGGGGCTCTTGAACGCCTTCCATTCGGTGACGATCACGAGCGCGTCGGCGTCTCGCGCGGCCTGCGCCTCGTCGTCGACGAAGGTGAGACGCTCGAGCCAGCTCGGGTGATCGGCGAGATCGAGCGCGATCACGCGGCGCGCTTCCTGCTGCGCGACCGGGTCGTAGGCCGCGACGCGCGCGCCGCGCGACAGCAGCTCGGCGATCAGCTCGCGGCTCGGCGCCTCGCGCATGTCGTCGGTGTTCGGCTTGAACGCGAGGCCCCACAGCGCGAACGTGCGGCCGCTCAGGTCCTCGCCGAAGCGCGCGACGATCTTGTCGGCGAGCACGCGCTTTTGCGTCGCGTTGACCGACGACACCGCCTTCAGGATCTGCAGCGACTGGCCGTGCTCGTCGGCCGTGCGGATCAGCGCCTCGACGTCCTTCGGGAAGCACGAGCCGCCGTAGCCGCAGCCGGCGTACAGGAAGTGGTAGCCGATGCGCGGATCGGAGCCGATCCCGCGGCGCACGGCCTCGATGTCCGCGCCGAAGCGGTCGGCGAGGTTCGCCAGTTCGTTCATGAACGAGATGCGCGTCGCGAGCATCGCGTTCGCCGCGTATTTCGTGAACTCGGCCGAACGCACGTCCATGTACAGCGTGCGCTCGTGATTGCGGTTGAACGGCGCGTAGAGCTTCTTCATCAGCTCGCGGGCGCGTTCGCCCGGCACGTCGTCGTCGCAGCCGATCACGATGCGGTCCGGCCGCGTGAAATCGTCGACGGCCGCGCCTTCCTTCAGGAACTCCGGATTCGACACGACCGAGAACATCTGCTCGCCGCCGCGCTTCGCGAGCTCCTCGGCGACCGCCGCGCGCACGCGCTCGGCCGTGCCGACCGGCACCGTCGACTTGTCGACGATCACCTTGAAGCCGGTCATGTAGCGGCCGATGTTGCGCGCCGCCGCGAGCACGTATTGCAGGTCGGCCGAGCCGTCCTCGTCGGGCGGCGTGCCGACCGCGATGAACTGCACGTCGCCGTGCGCGACCGCGGCCTCGATGTCGGTCGAGAAGCGCAGGCGGCCGGCCGAGCGGTTGCGCGCGATGACTTCCTTCAGGCCCGGCTCGTGGATCGGCACGCCGCCGTTGTTCAGGATGTCGATCTTCGCCTGGTCGACGTCGAGACAGAACACGTCGTGCCCGATGTCGGCGAGACAGGCGCCGGTGACAAGCCCTACGTAACCGCTGCCGATGATAGTCAGATTCATGATGTGTCGGACCCCTTGACCAATGATTCGAAATTCGGAAAAACCGGAATGCCTGCGTGACGCGGCGCGTCGGTGTCAGTACGCGTTGCTGCCGGTGAAGCCTTTCCACAGCGTCAGCACGACGATCTTGATGTCGAGCCAGAACGACCAGTTCTGCATGTAGTACAGGTCGAGCTTCACGCGGCCCATCATCTTCTCGATCTGGTCGGTCTCGCCGCGAAAGCCGTTGATCTGCGCCCACCCGGTGATGCCGGGCTTGATCCGGTAGCGGAACATGTAGCCCTTGACCAGATCCTTGTAGATGTCGTCGTGCGCGAGCGCATGCGGGCGCGGGCCCACCACCGACATCTCGCCCTTCAGCACGTTGATGAACTGCGGCAGCTCGTCGAGGCTCGTGCGCCGCAGGAACCGGCCGACCGGCGTCACGCGCGAGTCGTTCTTCGTTGCCTGCGTGACCTGCCCGGCCACTTCCTCGTGCACCTTCATCGAGCGAAACTTGTAGATCTCGAACTCGTGCCCATCGATGCCCTTGCGCTTCTGCCGAAAGAACACCGGCCCGCGCGACGTCAGCTTGATCAGGCCGGCGATCAGCAGCATCACGGGCGCGAGCGCCGTGAGCGCCGCCAGCGCGAACAGCCGGTCGAACACGAACTTCGGCAGGATCCGCACGTCGGTGATCGGCGACGCCGCGAGGTTGATCGCCGGCACGCCGAGCACCTCGACCACTTCCTGGTTGAAGAACGACAGCGTGCGCACGTCCGGAATGAAGCGGATGTTCACGAAGTCGTGGCGGAACACCGTCACGATCTGGTGAATCCGGCGCTCCTCCGTAATCGGCAGCGTGAGCCACAGCTCGCTGATCGCGCGGCTGCGCACCAGCCACACCAGCGATTCGAACTGCCGCTCGATACGCACGTCGTCGAGCGCGACTTCGCCCGGCGCCTCGCTTTCGTCGTACACGCACACCGGGTTGAAGCCGGCTTCCGGCCGCGCCCGCATCTGCGCGATCAGCCGCCGCGCCGCCGGCGTGCCGCCGACGATCGCGACCGCCTTCAGGTTGTAGCCGCCGCGGCGCAATTGCCGCAGCACCACGTGCACGCAGGCTTTCGAGCCGGCGAGCAGCGCCGTCGTCGTGAGCGCCCAGTAACCCAGCCACAGCCGCGACAGGTCGCCCGACTGGTGAAAGCTGAAACTCATCAGGATGCCCGCGAGCTCGACCGCGAGCCACGCGAACGCAACGCGGACCACCAGCCCGACGAGACGCTTGCCGCGCCACGACTGGTAGATGCCGACGGCCGGAAAGAACACGACGACCAGCAGGCAGTCGAACAGCACCGTCGTGCGCTGCAGGTCGCCGAGCCCGATGCTGCCGTCGTGCAATACGGCCGCGATCAGCGCGCCCGTCACGACCATCGCGATATCGATGACTCTCGCCAGCACGCTCAACATGTCTGTTTCCTCTTCTTTGAACAGGCGTTTGCCGAACAGCGCCTTGTGCAGCCCGTGCCGCACATTCGATTCAAACGTTGCATGACGCTATTGAAGCGACAAGAAAATTCCTCCTCAAGCGCACAAGTATTTCGAAAAATAATCGGAAATTCTTGCCGCGATCTTTTTTAATTAAATCGGCAGGTTTTCCCGAATCGGTCATGAAAGGGGATTTTTTCGGAATCGTTACGCTTGCCGGGCGCCCTTTGCGGGCGGCCATGTCCGGCCAGCGCCCGGAATTATTTTTTATTTTTTTATTTGCGGCCGGTGCTATCGCGGAAAATTCTCCCGGATCAATGCCTGGCGGATATTCGGCATTGGGTCCGGTTTTATTGTCGATTTACTTCATGCTACAACGACAGGCACTGACTTCAACCGTGGAGAGTGTCATCATGAATGCTCCGGCAGTGGCCGCCGAAACGCGCCATTCTTCTTCCGCCGCACCCGCCGCCGGCACGCCCGGCGCCGGTATGCGTCTCGCCGTACAGCCCGTGATTCTCGCCGGCGGTTCCGGCACGCGCCTGTGGCCGATGTCGCGCGAGCGCTTTCCGAAACAGCTGATCGGCCTGCTCGGCGATCACTCGCTGCTGCAGTCCACCGCGCTGCGTCTCGGCGGCCTGACGGCCGATCACCCGCTCAACGACGACGTGCTGATCGTCTGCGGGGAGGATCACCGCTTCACGACCGCCGAACAACTGCGCCTGACGGCCAAGAACGCGACGATCATGCTCGAGCCGCTCGGTCGCGACACCGCGCCCGCGCTGACGCTCGCCGCGCTGCGGCTCGTCGCCGACGGCAACGACGCGGTGATGACCGTGATGCCCGCCGACCATGCGGTCGCGGACGTGCCGCGCTTTCACGCGGCCGTCGCGGCCGGCGTGCACTGCGCCGCGCAAGGCAAGATCGCGACGATGGGCATCGTGCCGAAGCACGCGGAAACCGGCTACGGCTACATCCGCGTCGGCGCGCCGCTCGGCGACGCCGGAACCGGCCCCCTCGACGTACGCCGCCTCGACCGTTTCGTCGAGAAGCCGCACCTCGAACTCGCGCAGCAGTACGTCGCGTCGGGCGAATACTGGTGGAACAGCGGGATCTTCATCGTGCGCGCGTCGGTCTGGCTGAAGGCGATCCGGCAACTCGAACCCGAGATCTACGCAGCCTGCGAACAGGCCGTCGCGCAGGGCAAGGAAGACGGCGATTTCTTCCGCGTCGATCGCGACGCATTCGCCGCGTCGCCGTCGAACTCGATCGACTACGCGGTGATGGAACCGCTCGCGAGCCTGCCGGAACTGTGCGAGAGCGTCGTCGTGCCGCTCGACGCGGGCTGGTCGGACGTCGGTTCGTGGGATGCGATCTGGCAGATCTCGCCGAAGGACGATACCGGCAACGTCGGCCGCGGCCACGTGCTGTTCGAAGGCGCCGAATCGACGTTCGCGCATTCGGAAAGCCGGCTCGTCGCCTGCGTCGGCACGCAGAACCTGGTCGTCGTCGAAACGCCCGACGCCGTGCTCGTCGCGGATAAATCGCGCGTGCAGGACGTGAAGAAAATCGTCGGGCGCATCAAGGCGCGGCAAGGCTCCGAAGCGACCGACCACCGCAAGGTGCATCGTCCGTGGGGCCACTACGACTCGGTCGACATGGGCGAGCGCTTCCAGGTGAAACGCATCGTCGTGAAGCCGGGCGCGCAACTGTCGCTGCAGATGCACCACCACCGCGCCGAGCACTGGATCGTCGTGCGCGGCACCGCGCGCATCACGCGCGGCGACGAAACGTTCCTGTTGTCCGAAAACGAATCGACGTACATCCCGCTCGGCGTGTCGCATCGCCTGGAAAACCCGGGCAAGATGCCGCTCGAGCTGATCGAAGTGCAGTCGGGCGCGTATCTCGGCGAGGACGACATCGTCCGCTTCGACGATACCTACGGCAGACAGTAACGCGTCATACCGTCATGCACCACAGGGCGCCGCTTCGACAGCGGCGCCCGGGCGAGGCAGACATGGAGACACTGGACTTGCGCGCGGGCGTCGTGGCATACGACGGCCCGCGCGTTGCACGGGAACGGCGATCAGCCCACGCGGTACTCGTATTCGCGACGCTCCGACTGCACGGGATCGTTGCGGCTTTCCGACAACGCGCCCGCGCGACGCTCGGCGATGAAGCGCTTGATGTCCGATTCCGCGCGCGCCAGCGCCGACAGGCCGGCCAGCACTTCGCCTTGCGGCTCGCGCGCCGGCGCGTCGCTCGCACCGTGGCGATCGATCCACTGGCGCGCCCAGTCGAGCGCGTACTGCTCGGCTTCCTCGGCATCGGTGAAGCGCGGGCCGATCAGGCCCGAGCGTTCGACGCGGCGGTCGTCCTGCGAGATCTCGGCCCACGCGCGATACATCAGGTTCTGCACGGGCTGCGCGATGCCGCTGATCGTATAGCCGCGATACTCGTCGACCTGCGGCTCGGCCGCGGCGAAGCTCGCCGACGACGCCCGCACATGGCGCGGCTCCGTGCCCGGCGCGCCGGGCACCGTGAACGACACGTCGGCGCGGCCGTCCATCCGGTCGTCCGGCATCGTGCTCAGCGACGCACCCTCGCCCGCCCAAACGTTTGCCTGCGCAACAGGCAATTGCCACGACTCGGGGTTCTGCCAGAACACGCCGCGCAGACGGTCGTTGTCGGGCACGGGCTCCGCGCGACGGGCCGGCACGACCGCCACCGGCGGCGGCGGAATATACGCGAACGTGCGCCCGCTGAACTGCGTCAGCACGTCGATCATCTTCAGCAGCGTGCCATTCGCAAGCCACTCCTCGTAGCGGCGGCGGCACGTCGGCCCGGACGGATAGCGACCGGGCAGCTTTGACCAGGCTTCCCCGGTCGTCAGGATCCACAGCACCGCGTTGGCGACGACGCGCGGTTCGGCGCGTGGACGCCCACGACGGTTCAGCCGGATGGGTTCATCGGCGATCAGCGCTGAAAGGCGAAACCACTCTTCATCGTTAAGCTCATCGAAGAACATAGTCGATCTCTCCACGCAGCCAGGCCGGGGCTGCGATTGGCGGCGCCGTCGCGACACATCGCGTCGCAGGGCGGCCAGGTTGCACATTATGGTTATCCGGCGTTGTGCATACCGGGCGACACCGCACTTTCACGGTGCCGCGATTCCCGGCAATGGCGCACAAATCGCGGTCTCACTCCAATGTGGGAATTTTTGTGCACGAAGCATACCATCCTCAGGGTTTATCTCAATATGACAATGACTTAATGTTACGCACTGAAACAACCTGCCATGGGCGGGCAATCCATTTACGCTTGAATTTTTTTGCGAGATCTTTATGCCGACGGCTGCAAAGGCCCGTCCGGCGGGGCTCCGCAGCGTCTGAAGAATGCCTGTAAACAGGCCGTTGCGGCCTGCTCCGACCCCTGCCGGCAACAATCGCCGGCATGGTTTCCCGGAATCGGTAAATCAGGGAAAAATTCGTAACAAGATATTCACGAATCGGTAAATCATTCGATTTGCAGTGAATCGAATTATCTCCATGCACAATCTTTTTATTGTTTCTCTGCGAGTAATGAAAACACACTGACGCATTGCGCCCAATGTGTCCCCGCATGCAAATCCGTCACGCTTGTTACATTTTCGGCGCAATAGACGTACGGCCCCGCCGCAACGCGTGCGGCGCGCCGGTTTCGGGTCGGAACGGAAAAGCGGGAGCCGCCAGGCGAAGCGTGCGCCGCCTCAGCGCAGATCGCCGGCCAGCGACGCGGCGACGTCCGCGTCGACGCGCTGCGGCGGCATCGTATAGGCCGGATGATCGCAGCCGATCGACAGCGCCGCCCCGCCCTTGAGCGCGGCGCGCATCGGCGCATCGAACTCGAAGCGGACGAAGTGCACGGCCGACGTTTTCTCGGCGTTGTCGCGCTCGAGATCCTCGTCGGCGATCGCGTAGACGCTCGCGTGCCCGTCGACCTGCAGGTACACGCGATCCTCGACACCGATCAGCCGCGCGAGCGCCGCGCGCCGTTCGATCTCGTGCTCGTACTCGATCTGCATCGTCGCCTTCAGGTTGGTGCCGTCGGGCACCAGTGGCAGATACGCGTCGAGCTCCCCTTCGATGCCGGCTTCGTCGAAGATCTTCTCGATGTGCAGCATCTCGTGGATCTGGTAGCGGATCGTCGTCTCGTCCTCGAACAGGAAACGCAGATGATTGCCGAGCGCCACCGCGCGGCGGCGCTTGTACGCGACGAGCCGCGCGTGTTCGGCCTTGCGGATCTTCGCGTACGCTTCGAGCGTCAGCAGGGAGTCGCGGGTCAGCGTCATGGGATGTCCTCGTGAGTCGGCCGCGGCGGCTCAGATGCCGTACGCGCGGCGCAGCAGCGTCAGCGGATGCGCGAGCGGCGCTTGCGGCAGCCCCTTCTCGCCGATGCCCTGCACGATGTGATGGCCGGCGAGTGCGCAGTCGGACGACACGACATCCGGCTGCGGCTCGGCCATCGCCTTGAACACGGGCGCGCCGATCCGCATCGCGTCCGCATGGAATGCCTTCTTTACGCCGAACGTGCCCGCGTGGCCCGAGCAGCGCTCGACGACGTTCACGCGCGTATCGGGCACGAGCGACAGCGCATCGGCCGTCTTGCGGCCGATGTTCTGCACGCGCGCATGGCACGGCACGTGATACGACACGGTGCCGAGGCCGGTTTTGAAATCGGTCTTCAGCAGCCCGTCGCGATGCCGCGCGATCACGTATTCGAACGGATCCCAGAACGCATCGGCCACCGCGCGCACGGCTGCGTCGCCGGGGAACATCAGCGGCAGCTCGCTCTTGTACATCAGCACGCAGCTCGGGATCGCGCCGATCAGCGCATAGCCTTCACGCGCGTAGCGTTCAAGCACCGGGATGTTGACGGCCTGCTTCGCCGCGACGCCCTCGAGATTGCCCTGCTCGAGCAGCGGCATCCCGCAGCACGCTTCGCGCGTGACGAGTTCGTACGGGATCTCGTTGTGCGCGAGAATCGCGAGCAGGTCGTGGCCGATGCCGGGTTCGTTGAAATTCACGTAGCACGTCGCGTAGACCGCGACCTTGCCGGGCGTGCGTTCGCCGTCTCGCACGGGCGAATCGTCCGAGCGCCGGGCGGCGCGCCGGAACGTGCGCGGCGCGAATTCCGGCAGCCATGCATGGCGATCGACGCCGAGCGCCGCTTCGAGCGCGTGGCGCGCGGGCGGCGTGCGGTTCACCGCGTTGACCGTCTGCGTGACGACCGGGATGCCCGCGAAATGGCCGAGCGCATCGGTATTGGACAGCACCTTGTCGCGCAGCGTCGCTTCGCCGCGCTTGTAACGCGCGGCCTTGCCGCGCAGCATCAGGTGCGGGAAGTCGACGTTCCATGCGTGCGGCGGCACGTACGGGCATTTCGTCATGTAGCAGAGGTCGCACAGATAGCACTGGTCGACGACCTTGCCGAACGCGGCCTTCGGCACTTCCTCGATGTCGCCCGTCGGCGTGTCGTCGACCAGGTCGAACAGCGCCGGAAACGCGCCGCACAGCGACACGCAGCGCCGGCATCCGGCGCAGATGTCGAAGACGCGTGTCATTTCCGCATCGATCGCGGCCTGGTCGTAGAACGCTTCGGACTGCCAGTCGAGCGGATGCCGGGTCGGGGCTTCGAGACTGCCTTCCTTGTGGGGCATGGGGCGCTCCCGCGTGGCGCGCATGTGCGCAAGCGCACCGCCCGCGCGGTGCGGGCGGCGATGAACGAACAGCCGGCCGCGTGCCGGTCGCGCGGCGCTGCCGTGCGGCCGGCCGGCGGCCCGTCAGTCGACGAGACTGTCCAGCGCCTTCGTATAGCGGTTCGCGTGGCTGCGTTCGGCCTTCGCGAGCGTCTCGAACCAGTTCGCGATTTCGTCGAAACCTTCGTCGCGCGCGGTCTTCGCCATGCCCGGATACATGTCGGTGTATTCGTGCGTTTCACCGGCGATCGCCGATTCGAGATTCAGCCGCGACGAACCGAACGGCAAACCCGTGGCCGGATCGCCGACGGCTTCCAGGTATTCGAGATGGCCGTGCGCATGGCCGGTTTCGCCTTCGGCGGTCGAGCGGAACAGCGCGGCGACGTCGTTCTGCCCCTCGACGTCGGCCTTCGAAGCGAAATACAGATAGCGCCGATTCGCCTGCGATTCGCCCGCGAATGCGGCCTTCAGGTTCTCTTCGGTTTTGCTGCCCTTGAGTTGAGCCATTTGCGCCTCCGTTCGAGTCGGCGCGGCCGCGTATGACGCCGGGCCGATCAGATATGTGGGGAACGATGCGTGTGCCGGGTGCGCATCGTGCTCTTCAATCTAGGCGCTCGCGCTCGCATCCCCCAATAGGCTTTTTCAATGCGGACGATAGTGTCGGGGCGCAACGCGGCGAATGGCCGGAAGACGGGCGCCGCGGGCACCGCGATCGTCATGCGCCAGGCATCACGCATCCATCGCGCGCCTGAGCAGCAGTTCGCGCTCACGCTCGTTGCGCGTCAGTTCCGCCGCGCGGCGGAACTCCAGCTTGGCCTCGTCGGCGCGGCCGAGCTTCGCGAGCAGATCGCCGCGCACGCTCGGCAGCCAGTGATAGCGCGCAAGCGCCGGATCGTCGCGCAGCACGTCGACGAGTTCGAGCGCCGCGGCCGGCCCGAACGCCATCCCCACCGCGACCGCGCGATTCAGCTCGACGACCGGCGACGGCGCGACTTCGGCGAGCGCGTCATACAGTGCGACGATCTGCGCCCAGTCCGTGTCCGAAGCGTGCCGCGCCCGCGCGTGGCACGCGGCGAGCGCGGCCTGCAGCGCATACGGCCCGCGCACGCCGCCGAGCTTCGTCGCCCGCTCCAGCGCCGCAAGGCCGCGCCGGATCAGCAACGGATCCCAGCGGCTGCGGTCCTGGTCGAGCAGCAGCACGGGCCGGCCCTGCGCGTCGACGCGTGCATGCATGCGCGACGCCTGCAGCTCCATCAGCGCGACGAGCCCGAGCACCTCGCTTTCGTCCGGCGCGAGCCCGGCCAGCACGCGGCCGAGCCGCAACGCCTCGTCGCATAACGACGGACGCATCCAGTCGTCGCCCGCCGTCGCCGCATGGCCTTCGTTGAACACGAGGTAGATCACTTCGAGCACCGAGGCGAGCCGCGCGGGCCGCGCATCGGCGGCCGGCACCTCGAACGGCACGTGCGCCGCCGCGAGCGTGCGCTTCGCGCGCACGATCCGCTGCGCGATCGTCGGCTCGGGCGTCAGGAACGCGCGCGCGATCTCGCCCGTCGTCAGCCCGCCGAGCAGCCGCAGCGTCAGCGCGACGCGTGCGTCGGTCGACAGCACCGGGTGGCACGACGTGAAGATCAGCCGCAGCAGGTCGTCGCCGATGTCGTCGTCGCGCGCGTCGGCGAGTGCGTCCGCGATATCGGGGACGACATGTGCTTCGAGCGCGTCCATCTCGTGACCAAGCTGGTCGCGCTTCGCCGCATGAAGCGACTCCTGCCGGACCCGGTCGAGCGCGCGACGCTTCACGGCCGTCATCAGCCAGGCGGCCGGATTGTCGGGCACGCCGTCGACGGGCCAGTGCTCGAGCGCGGCGACGAGCGTGTCCTGCGCCAGTTCCTCGGCCACGCCGACGTCGCGCACCACGCGCGCGGCGCGCGCGATGATCTTCGGCGCCTCGATTCGCCAGACCGCTTCGATCGCACGATGAGTCGCCTCATGCGTCACGACGCCTGCCCCTGGGCGGACGCATCCAGCGGCATGGCCATCAGTTCCCACGTGTGGCCGTCCGGATCGGTGAACCCGTGGCCGTACATGTTCGGATACTCGCGCGGCGCCTGCGGCGCGGTCCCGCCGGCCGCCAGCGCCTTCGCGACGATCGCGTCGACTTCCGCGCGGCTGTCGCACGACAGGCACGACAACACCTGGATGTGCGTCGCCGGATCGATGATGGTCTTGTCGGTGAAGGTCTGGAAAAACGGCCGCACGAGGAGCATCGCGAAGATCGTGTCGCTGATCCGGATGCAGGCGGCCTGATCGTTGGTATAGGCCGGCACGACCTCGAAGCCGAGCGCCTGATAGAACGTCTTCGCGCGCGGCAAGTCGGCTACCGGCAGGTTGATGAAAACCATCTTGTGCATGACGGGTGCTCCCGGTGAGGGTGGATTCAGGCGTGGCTACGGCCGACGTGGAGATCGCGGAACCGCTCGACCGCCTCGCTCGGCGTGAGGTCGTCGAGCTCGAACAGCGGCCGCACCTCGATCTCGCAATCGAGCTCGGCGCCGAACGGCGCGGGGAACCGGCGCGTCCATTCGAGCGCTTCGTCGCGCGAACGCACCTGGATCAGCGTATAGCCGGCGATCAGTTCCTTCGTTTCGGCGAACGGGCCGTCGATCACCGTGCCCTTGCCGCCCGTGTAGCGCACGCGCCAGCCGTGGGCACTCGGCCTCAGGCCGTTGGCGTCGAGCAACACGCCGGCCTTCGCCAGTTCCTCGTGATAGACCGTCATGGCCTCGACCAGCCGGTTGTCCGGCAACGCGTCGGATTCGCTGACGGCGTTCGCCCGGATCATGATCATGAATCGCATCGTTCACTCCTTGTCGTCGGTGGATGGCGGCGCCCGTTCCGCGGCGCCTTACCCGGACGACGGGCGGAAGACGGCCGGATCGACACGCGCCACGACGAATCAGGGTAAATACCGAGTCGTGATGCTCACAGGAAGCACGGGCCGACCGCGCGCACCTCGACCGTGCACCATTGCGCGGCCGGGCACTGGCGCGCGATCTCGATCGCTTCTTCGCGCGTGTCGACGTCGACGAGGAAGAAGCCTCCGATCATCTCCTTCGCCTCCGCGAACGGGCCGTCGAGCAGGCGCGTCTCGCCGTCGCGCACCTGCACGCGCGTGCCGCGCTCGGACCGCTCCAGCGACTCGACGCCGCGCAGCACGCCGCGCGCCTTCAGCGACTCGGCGAAATCGACCATCCGCGCGTAGAGCGCCTGACCTTCGTCGAGCGTGCGCTCGGCGCGCTGTTCGGTCGGTTCGACAATCAACAGCATGTAAGACATGGATTTCTCCTGTGGGGACGGGGTGCTGCGGCATACGCCGGGCGAGCGGCATGCGACGCCCGATGCGAAAGCGTAACAGCCGCGGGGCGGCTTGCCGCATCGTTGGCCAACCGGCACTGGCCGGACGGCCATTTCGGCCGCAGCCTGACATTTTGCCTTCAAGATGCGGTCCCGAACTGTCGGATTCTCATCCCGTGGACCGTCTCATGTCACGCCCGCTCCCCCTGTTTGCCGCTGCGCTGCTCGTGGCGTTGTCCGTCGTGCTCTGCGCGCCCCTCTTCGCCCGGCTGGCCGCCGCGCCGCCGCTCAGCAGCGGCTGCGGCGGCGCGGCCACGGCGATTGCCGAGATCCGCCGCGCCGGCCGGCCGTCGCCGCTCGCCGGGCAAACGACGTCGATCGAAGCGGTCGTCACCGCGGCGTTCGGCGGCGCCGACGGCCTGGGCGGCTTCTTCGTCCAGCAGGCCGACGCGCAGCGGCAACGCCGGCCGGGCGTTTCGGAAGGCCTGTTCGTCCACGCGCCGAGCGCGCGCGCCGAACCCGGCGATCTCGTGCATCTGACGGGCAGGGTCGACGAGCAATACGGCCGCACGCAGTTCACGCTGTCGGGCCGCGTGACCGTCTGCGCGCGCGGGCAGACGGTCACGCCGGCGGTGCTCGCGCTGCCGGTCGCGTCGCCCGCCGTCCTGGCCGCGCACGAAGCCATGCGCGTACGCCTGCCGCAAACGCTGACGGTCAGCGATACCCGCGAACTCGGCCGCTACGGCAGCATCGTGCTGAGCAACGGCCGGCTGCGCGTACCGACCCAGGTCGCACTGCCGGCCGACGCTGCCGCGCAAGCGGCAGCCAACGCGCTGAACCGCATCGTGCTCGACGACGGTTCGAGCCGCCGCGACCCGGCGACCGTCCGCTATCCGCCGCCCGCGCTGAGCGCCGCCAACACGCTGCGCGCGGGCTACACGGTACGCGGCGTCGAAGGCGTGCTCGAGTTGCGCTACGGCGCATGGCGGCTGCAACCGGTGGCCGGCGCACCACCGGTATTCGACGCCGCCGCGAACCCGCGTACCGCGGCACCGGCCCGGCATCCCGATGCCGACGTGCGCGTCGTATCGTTCAATGTCTTCAATTATTTCAACGGCGGCGGCCGTGGCGGCGGATTCGACGCGCCGGCCGACCGCGGCGCGAAAACGCCTGCCGCGTTCGCGCGGCAGGAAGCGAAGATCGTCGCGGCGTTGCGTGCGCTGCGCGCCGACGTGATCGGACTGATGGAAATCGCGAACAACGGCCACGGCGACGCGAGCGCCGCGAGGCGTCTCGCCGCGCAACTCGGCGACGGCTGGCGCGCGGTCGATCCCGGCACCGCGCGGCTGGGCCGCGACGCGATCGCGGTCGCGCTGCTGTACGACAGCCGCACGGTCGAGCCGGTCGGGCGCGCCGCCACCGTCGCACTCGGCGGCCGGCACCGCCCGCCGCTCGCGCGGACGTTCCGGCGCATCGGCGGCACGCGCGCGTTCACGGTCGCGGTCAATCACCTGAAATCGAAGAACTGCCCGCATGCGAGCGGCGCCGATCTCGACCAGTCCGACGGCCAGGGCTGCTGGAATGCGGCGCGTACCGAGGCGGCCGCGCGCGTCGCCGACTGGCTCGCCACCTCGCCGACGGGCGTCGCGGCCGATGGCGTGCTGCTGATCGGCGACCTGAACAGTTATGCGAAGGAAGACCCGGTGCGCACGCTGGAAGCGCGCGGCTACGCGAACCTGGTTGCGCGCTTCGTCGGCGATGCTGCGTACAGCTACGTATTTCGCGGCGAAGCCGGCAGTCTCGACCATGCGCTTGCCACGCCGCCCCTCGCCGCGCGCGTAAAGGCCGTGCAAATTTGGCACATCAACGCGGACGAACCGCTCGTCCTGCAACCCGTGCCCGATTACAAAACGTCCGCGCGACGGTCGGCTTATTACGCGCCCGACGCCTACCGCTCGTCGGACCACGATCCGGTCGTCATCGACGTCGCGCTGGACGGCAGCGGGGTGCAATCGGCTCCGGGCACGAATCGTGCGCCTCGATCCGGTGTGGATTAGTGCAATTGCATCAGTACGCGACCTGCAACGGCACTATTTACCTGATGGGCCGGCAACGCCATATTTACCGGGCCTTCACTGCGATCCGCTGCTCGACGCGCTGCCTCGTCCGAGATGCGAAATTTTTTCAACCACCGCCCCGCCCCGCGTGACGGGGCTTTCCGGCGATCCCGCCGACGAATTGAAAATTTGTCTCGAAACTCGGGCGGATCAAGTGAATCACACTAGTTGCTGGGATTCGTCTTATCTTCAAATTAGCCTGGAATCAAAGGAGGATAAACACCATGGCGCTTACCGACTCGATCGAACACAAGCTCGACCGCGGCTTGTCCGACATCCGCCGCACCGGCCGACGCGTTGGCCGTACGACCCGCTCCGCCGCCCGCGATCTGCAAGCCGACGTGAGCGACGATCTGCGCGGGCTGGTCGATGAACTGGAAGATTTGCTGAAAAACGATGGCGATGGCGATATCGCCGCGTTGCGCAAGCGCATCCAATCCCGGATCGACGAAGCGCGCGGCGCGCTCGACTACGCATCGGGCAGCGCGGCCGCCCGGCTGCGCGATTCGGCCGAACGCATGTCGCAGGTCGTGCACGAGAATCCGTGGCAGACCGCCGGCGTCGTCGCGGGCCTCGCGTTCGTCGCAGGGCTGCTCCTTTCCCGCCGTTGAACGGGGCGACCGGCACCGCCGCCCGCCCCGCTGCCCGCACCGTCCGTCCTCAATCAGACAACGAAGGAGAAACCGCCATGCAGAAATCCCTCGCCATGAAAGCCGCCGCTGCCGTGATGCTCGGCAGCCTCGCCCTCGCCGGTTGCACGACCACGTCCGACAAACCCGATAGCGCCGCGGCCAGTGCGTCGAAACGCCAGTCGATCGACGCCAGCGTGAATGCAACGCTGTCGCGCCTGTATTCGACGGTGCCGGGCTCGCGCGATCTGGTCTCGAAGGCACGCGGCGTCCTCGTGTTCCCGAACGTGCTGCAGGCCGGCTTCATCGTCGGCGCCCAGTCCGGCAACGGCGCGCTGCGCGTCGGCGGCAGTACCGTCGGCTACTACAACACGTCGTCGCTGTCGGTCGGGCTGCAGGCCGGCGCGCAGTCGAAGGCGGTCGTGTTCCTGTTCATGACGCAGGATGCGCTCGACTCGTTCCGCAAGTCGGAAGGCTGGTCGGCCGGCGCCGACGCGTCGGTCGCGGTCGTGAAGGTCGGCGCGAACGGCGCGGTCGACACCACCACGGCCACCGCACCGGTGGAAGTGCTGGTCCTGACCAACGCGGGCCTGATGGGCGACCTGTCGGTGAACGGCACGAAGGTCACCAAGCTCCACATCTGACGACGCGGCACGCGGCCTCGCGCCGCATTCGCTTCCCGGCAGCGCCGCGGCCCCGGCCGCGGCGTTTTCGCATGTGTCTCACGCAGCGGCTATGATGGCGGCACCTTTGCGGGCATACTCCGCAAGGGCCGCCCCGCCGCGCATTTCGCCGCGAACCCGTGAGGTTCGCGAACCGATCGCGCACAGGGCAACGCGATTCAATCAAACCACGCATCAATCTGCGCGAATGTCTCCCATGGATAGCGGACAAGACCACCAAAAATTTTTATATTTCCTGCTGTTCGCGGTCACCGTCGGACTCTGCTGGATCCTCGCACCGTTCTTCGGCGCCGTGTTCTGGGGCACCATTCTCGCGATCCTGTTCCAGCCCGTGCAGCGCTGGCTGGCCGCGCGCTTCGGCAAGCGGCGCAACCTGGCCGCGCTCGTCACGTTGTCGTTGATCATCCTGATCGTGATCCTGCCGCTCGTGTTCGTCGCCGGGACGCTCGTGCAGGAAATCGCGTACGTGTACCAGGAAATCAAGACCGCGCAGCCGAACTATTCGCAGTACTTCCAGGACATCATTCACGCACTGCCGTCGTCGATCCAGCATCTGCTGCAGAAATACGGGCTGACCAACATCCCGGGCATCCAGAAGAAGCTGACCGACGGCGCCGCGCAGATCAGCCAGTTCGCGGCCACCCAGGCGCTCAGCATCGGCCAGAACACGTTCCAGTTCATCGTGAGCTTCGGCGTGATGCTGTACATGGTGTTCTTCCTGCTGCGCGACGGCGGCGAGATCGGCCGCCGCGTGCGCCGCGCGCTGCCGCTCGACGACGAGCACAAGAACCTGCTGCTCGCGAAATTCACGACGGTCGTGCGCGCGACCGTGAAGGGCAACATCGCGGTCGCGCTCGTGCAGGGTGCGCTCGGCGGCCTGATCTTCTGGATCCTCGGGATCGAGGGCGTCGTGCTGTGGGGGGCGTTGATGGCGTTCCTGTCGCTGCTGCCCGCGATCGGCGCGGGCCTCGTGTGGGTGCCGGCCGCGCTCTACCTGCTGATGATCGGCGCGGTCTGGAAATGCGTGATCCTCGTCGTGTTCTGCGTCGGCGTGATCGGCCTCGTCGACAACCTGCTGCGCCCGATCCTCGTCGGCAAGGACACGAAGATGCCCGACTGGGTCGTGCTGATCTCGACGCTCGGCGGGATGGCCTTGTTCGGCATCAACGGCTTCGTGATCGGGCCGCTCGTCGCCGCGCTGTTCATGGCGAGCTGGGACATCTACGCGCGCGCCGAACAGGGCGAATGACGCGCGGCCGGCCGCCGGCGATCCGCACGCATGCGGAAAGCGCCGGTCAAGGATGACGGATATGGATCACGACGGGCGCCGCGGCGCCCGTTGCTTCATCCGCCGCGACCGTCATCACGCCGCCGTACGGCCCGACGCGATGAACGCGGCCCGGCGCCAGCCGCACGCTTCGTTCGTCGCGCGCATCGCGCCACGTCACACGCACCGCCGCGCCGCCGTCCGACGCGAACGGCGCGCCGTCGGGCCCGACCAGCGCCACCTGCGCACCGGCCAGATGCCGGCCATGCGCATCGAACCGGAGCGTGGCCGTTGCCGCGCCGTCGGCCGCCGCCAGCGCATCGACCTGCACGCCCGCCGGCGCATCGAGCGTCACGTCGTAGAGATCGACGAGTGAACCGGTGAACCGCACGACGCCATCCGGCGTGGGCTGTCCAGCCGCCATCGCGTTCGGCATTGCATTCGACATCGCGAGTACGACACCGAGCCCGAACACCATCCTCCGCACGACTGCGGCGCCCACTGCCATTGCCGATCGCTTCGCGTTGTCGCGCATGTTCCCTCTCCTCTGCCGCGTTACCGGAAAAACAGGCGGCGTGACGCGTCGGTCACGCCGCCTGTGTACTGGCAATCACTGTAGGGAGAGCGGCCCGGACAATATATGGGACAAGTCCTAAACTTCAGCCGGATGGATCGAACTCAGCGCGGTCGACACGGCCGCGCGGCCCGATGCGACCGATGTCGCATGCCCGTCACGCGTCCGGATCGACGCGCAGCACGAGCTTGCCGCGATGGTCGCCATCGAACAGGCGGTTCAGCACGTCGGGCGCGTTTTCGAGACCGTCGGCCACGGTTTCCTCAGCCTTGAGGCGGCCGTCGCGCAGCCAGCCCGCGAGCGTCTGCACGGCTTCGCGGCTCTTGCGGTAGTCGAGGATCAGGAAGCCGCGCATCGTCAGCCGCTTCGAGATCAGCACGCCGACGTCGTCGGCCGCGCGGCCGCTGTTGTAGTTCGAGATCACGCCGCACAATGCGACGCGTCCGCCGATCACCATCCGCGACAGCACCGCGCGCATCACCTCGCCGCCGACGTTCTCGAAGTTCACGTGCACGCCGTCCGGCGTCGCCGCCTTCAGTTGCTGGCGGAAATCGTCGGCCTTGTAGTCAACGGCCGCGTCGAAACCGAGCGTCTCGGTCAGGTAGCGGCACTTGTCCGCGCCGCCCGCGATGCCGACCACCCGTGCGCCGTGGATCTTGCCGATCTGCCCGGCGATCGAGCCGACCGAGCCGGCCGCCGCCGACACGACGAGCGTTTCGCCCGGCTGCACCGGCGCGATGTCGGTCAGCCCGTAGTACGCGGTCAGCCCGCTCATCCCGCACGCGCCGAGCAGCGTCGGCAGCGGCAGGCCCGACTGCGCGGGCAGCTTCACGAGCTGCGCGGCCTGCTCGGCCGGCACGACCGCATAGTCCTGCCAGCCGACGAGCCCCTGAACGAGATCGCCTTCCGCGAAACCCGCATGGCGCGACGCGACCACGCGGCCGATACCGAGCGCGCGCATCACCTCGCCGATCGCGACGGGCGGCAGGTACTGCGGCACGTCGCTCATCCACACGCGGTTGGTCGGGTCCATCGACAGATACAGCACGCGCACGAGCACCTCGCCGTCGGCGAGCGCCGGCACCGGCGTCTCGACGAGCGAGAAATGTTCGCGGCCGACCCGCCCTTCCGGGCGCGTCTTCAGCAGCAGCTGGCGGTTCACGGGTGTCGACATGATGTTCTCCTCCAATCGGTGTGGTTCTGATACGCGTCAGACCGCGCACATGCCGCCGTCGATCACGAGTTCGGCGGCCGTCACGAAGCGGCTCTCGTCGGACGCCAGATACACGGCCGCGTGCGCGACGTCGTCCGGCTCGCCGAGCCGGCGCAGCGGAATGCCGCGCGCGAGCTTGCGCGTCGCGTCGCGTTCGCCGAGCGACTGGAACAGCGGCTCGACGATCCCCGTGCGGATGAACGCCGGGTGAATCGAATTGCAGCGCACGTCGATCTCGCGGCGCGCGCAGTCGATCGCGACCGACTTCGTCAGCGACGCGACCGCCGCCTTCGACGTGTTGTACGCGGTGAAGTCCGGTTCGACCTTGAACGCCGCGACCGACGAAATGTTGATGATCGACGCGGGATGGCTCTCGGCGAGGTACGACAGCGCATGCTTGCAGCCGAGCATGATGCTCTCGACGTTGACCGCCATCACGCGCCGCCATTCGTCCAGCTCGATTTGCGCGGGCGAGCCGATCGAGCCGACGCCCGCATTGTTGACCAGCACCGACAGCCCGCCCATCGCATCGGTCGCCTGCGCGAGCAGCGCCTGCCAGCGCGCTTCGTCGCGCACGTCCTGGGTTGCGGCGAACGCGACCGGCGTCGCATGGCCCGCGTTGAGTTCCTGCGCGAACGCGTCGAGCACCGCGGCTTCCGCGATGTCGGTCAGGAACACGCGCGCGCCCTGCTCGACCATCCGGCGCGCGATCGCACGGCCGAGGCCGCCCGCGGCGCCCGTGATGTAGGCGCACTTGCCGGCGAGGCGCGGAGAAACGATTGTCATGTGACCTCCTCCTGTCGTGAATCGTCGTCGCGGAACGCTGCCGCGACGGGGTTGCCGTGCATCTTCCAGCCGACATGTGCCGGTCGCGGGTGTGCCGACATGGTGACGCAACGCACGGTTCCCGCGAGTATATCGAGATAATCTGGACGCACGCCGGACCGGCCGGGCGGCTTGCCCGCGGTGAAACGACAGCCAGCGTACGCGAATGCCGCCAATCGATGAAATGAATATTCGTTATGCCCGGCCATAGGCGTCGTTCATGACTTGCACGTACCAGCGCCCATGCGCAAACCGCTCGGCGCGGCCGGTCGGATGGGCTGCGTCGAGTAATAGTCGATCATCGGGAGAACGTGCGTTGCGTTGCGCACGGGGGAGAACGCAATCGGGAAGCTGATCCGGCGTGGAATCGTGCAACCCGCCGGAAAGCGCCGGACGAACGCCGGCGGCAAGAAGGCGCCAAGCCGGCGGCGCCGGAGCGCCGCCGTCGGCGACCGTCAGAATCCGTCGCCCGACGGCGCGCGCACGAATGCGCAGAGCTGCGGCGAATGCGTGTCGATCATCTGCTGGAACGGCGCACGGTGCCCGTACGCGATACCCGACACAAGCAGCAGGCAGACGGCCGCGACGCGCGGCGAGAACGCGCGCTGCCGCGCGCCGTCGTAGCCGCGCAGGAACACCAGCGCGACCAGCGCGCCGAGCATCCAGCCGACGACGACTTCCGGCACGGTGTGCGAATGATCGAACACGCGCGCGACGGCCGTGATCGCGCCGACGGCCAGCCCGGCCGCGATACCGGGCGCCTTGCCCGGCCGGAACGCCTGCCACAGCATCGACAGCGCGACTGTCCACACGGACGTCGACAGCATCGTATGGCCGCTGATCACGCGGAAATCGAACTGGGGCAACTCGATGCCGCATCCGGCATACAGGATCTTCGTGGCGCCGACGACGCCCATGGCGGCGGCCAGCAGCACGCCCCAGCGGGCGGCGAGGCGCCAGTCGGTCAGCGCGAGCCATGCCGCGCAGGTCAGCGCGATCGGCAAGGTCAGCGCGGCATCGCCGATGTTGCTGATTTCACTCCACATGACGGACTTCAGGGACGATCGAAAGGCCGCAGTTTACCGCATGCGCGCGGCGCACCTGTGTCAGCCTGTGACAGGCTGTATCAGCCCGCGACACCGGTAATCAACAGCAGGTTCGTGCCGGTGATCACGGCGAACAGCGCCCAGGCGACCACCTGCATCCCGCGTCCGATCGCATGTTCGCCCATCGTGCCGCGGTCGCTGACCGAGCGGATCAGCGGCCACATCGCGAACGGCAACTGCAGGCTCAGCAGCACCTGGCTCCATACGAGCAGTTGCCCGACCGAGCCGTCGCCGAGCCACAGCACGCCGATCAGCGCCGGCACGAGCGCGAGCCCGCGCGTGATCAGCCGACGCTGGTAGCACGGGATCTTCGTATGCAGGAAACCGTCCATGATGACCTGGCCGGCGATCGTGCCGGTCAGCGTCGAGCTCTGCCCCGACGCGAGCAGCGCGATGCCGAACAACAGCGCGGCCGCGCCGCCCGCGATCGGCGTGATCAGCCGGTACGCCTGCTCGATGTCGGTCACGTTGTGCTGGCCGGTCGCATGGAATGCCGCGCCCGCGACGACGAGGATCGCCGCGTTGACGAGCATCGCGACGAACAGCGACACGATGGTATCGATGCGCACGATTGCGAGCGTGTCGCGGATCACGCCGCGCGCGCCGCCGACCACGTGCCGCGTCTGCACGACCGACGAATGCAGGTACAGGTTGTGCGGCATGATCGTCGCGCCGACGATGCCGAGCGCGAGCACGATCGCATCCTTGCGGTCGTGACCGGGATCGCCCGGCACGAGCCCGCCGACCACCGCATGCCAGTCGGGCGGCGTGATCGCCACCTGCGCGACGAAGCAGAACGCCATCGTCGCGATCAGCCCGAGCACGATCGCCTCGATCTGCCGGACCCCCTTGCCCTGCAGGCCGAGCACGATCACCGTGTCGAGCGCGGTCAACACGACGCCCCACGCAAGCGGCACGCCGAGCAGCAGCTTGAACGCGAGCGCGCAGCCGAGCACTTCCGCGATGTCGCACGCGATGATCGACACTTCGGCGGTGATCCACTGCACGACGCGGCCGAGGCGGCCGTAACGGTCGTAGCTGGCTTGCGCGAGATCCTTGCCCGCGACGAGGCCGAGCCGCGCCGCGAGCATCTGCAGGAAGATCGCCGCGAGGCTCGAGAACGCGACGACCCACAGCAACGAATAGCCGAACTGCGAGCCGGCCTGGATATCGGTCGCCCAGTTGCCGGGATCCATGTAGCCGATCGCGACCAGCAGGCCGGGGCCGAAAAAACGCCTGAGCTTCAGCCAGCGCGGCGCGGCGGCGTCGATCGTGATGCTGCCCTTTACTTCCGACGGGCAGAAAGGGGCGGTGGCGGTGGTGGGGAGGAAGGG